>DASTZB010000100.1:0-12266 GCA_035764525.1 Chitinophagaceae bacterium
ATTGACTTCTTCTTTTTCTGCTTCCTGGTTCACATGCCATTCAGCTACTTCTGTCAGCTTTTCATCCGCTTGTTTTTCTTCATCGAGTGTTTGATGCAAAACTTCCGCAGCATCATTCATGCCCAGGGTTTTTGCAATCTGCACAAGGGAGCCATAAGTTGCTATTTCATAATGTTCTACTTTTTGTGCAGCCATAATTATTCCTGCATCTCTTGTCATGCTTCCTTGTTGTGTTTCTTCCACTATTGAATCCCCTTCTTTAATAAGTCCCTCCATCGCGTCACATTTTTTTGCCTGTACTTTTTTTCCACACATTTCAAAAACCCGCTCCAGTCTTACTACATGTCCTTCTGTTTGGGCAAGATGTTCCTCAATTGCGGATTTCAATTCATCTGTCGTGGCCGCTTTTTTCATTTTTGGTAATGTCTTTGTCAATTGTTTCTCTGCCCAGTAAATATCTTTTAAAGAATCAGTAAAAAGTTTTTCAAGTTGAGAACTCTCCTGTTCTGATCCGTTCTCGGATTTTGATGTTTCTCCGTTTGATGGCTTTTTTGGGCTTTCAGTGGCAGACTTTGCCCTCCCTGATCTTAAAGATGATCTTGTTTTTGTAGTTGGCATAAAATAATTTTTTATTAAGATTATTAAATAATTGCAATTCAAAGGATACAAACGCTATGCCACCGGGTTAATTAGGGGATTAACCTTCTTATAGTTGCCGTTGTTTTACACCGAAATGATAAATTCAAGTTGGTACAATATTTATTAATTTAAAGTATGGCACTAACACTCTACAAAAAGAAAAGATCTTTCAAGAATACTCCTGAACCTGTTGGTGGAAAAGCTTCTGGTACCGGCTTACGTTTCGTTGTTCAAAAACATGACGCGACCAGGTTGCATTATGATTTTCGATTAGAAATGGAAGGTGTATTGAAAAGTTGGGCAGTTCCGAAGGGGCCATCATTAAATCCTGAAGACAAACGTTTAGCAATGATGGTAGAGGATCATCCTTATGATTACAGAAGCTTTGAGGGAATTATTCCCGAAGGGAATTATGGAGCAGGCACAGTGATCGTTTGGGATGAAGGAACTTACGAAGCATTAGAGAGCGGCAGTAAAAAAGAACAGGAGAAAATATTGTTGGAGCAATTAAAGAAAGGTTCTTTAAAATTTAAAATGAATGGAAAAAAGTTGAAAGGTGAATTTGCATTGGTAAAATTGAAGAATGCAGAAAATAATGCATGGTTGTTGATCAAGCATCGCGACAAATATGCAAAGGAAACAGATGTAACTAAAAAAGATAAGTCAGTTGTTTCAGGAAAAACTATAGCAAGTGTTGAAAAAACAAGTAAGAATATCTGGGGTAGTTCACCAAAGAAGAAATCTTCATCCAAAAAAACACGTAAAGCACGGGTCGAAAAAAAAAAGATAATAACCGAAGGTAAAAAAGCGCCATTTCCAAAAACAGTAAGACCAATGCTGGCCACATTGGTCGATCAGCCTTTTGATGAACTCGGTTGGTTATATGAAATTAAATGGGACGGATACCGGGCTGTTGCAATGATCAATAAAGGAAAAGCAGATCTTCTGTCAAGGAATAATAAATCTTTTAATGATAAATTTTATCCGGTTGTCGATGCATTAAAAAAATGGGATATCAACGCAGTGATCGATGGGGAAGTAGTTGTATTAAATGAAAAAGGTATCTCGAATTTTGGATCATTGCAAAACTGGCGAAGTGAAGCGGATGGTGCTCTCTTCTATTACGTTTTTGATATACTATGGTTAAATGGCTATGATCTAAAATCACTTCCACTCACAAGAAGAAGAGAAATACTAAGAGATATCTTGCCGAATGAAAATACAATCAGGCTGAGTGAAAATTTTGAGACATCCGCTACTGAATTTTTAGCAACTGCTGCCAAAATGGGAATGGAAGGTATTATGGCAAAAAGAGAAACTAGTGTTTATGTTGAGGGAGACAGAACAAGAGAATGGTTAAAAATAAAATCAAATAAAAGACATGAAGTTGTAATTGGCGGCTTTACACAAAATGAAGGCTCTGCAAAAACATTCAGTTCTCTTCTCGTAGGAGTTTTCGATAATGGTCGTCTTGATTATATAGGAAAGATCGGAACCGGGTTTAATGATAAGATGCAAAAGGAGATAATGACTAAAATGAAAAAACTGGTTACAAATAAAGTTCCATTTGCTGAAACACCTGATGTAGAAAAGCCATCCCGATTCCGGCCTAATCCTCCCAAAGCAAAAGTAACATGGCTAAAACCTCAATTAGTTTGTGAAGTAAGCTATACAGAAATAACAAGCGATGGGGTAATGCGTCACCCTTCTTTTGAAGGATTGCGGATCGATAAAAAGGCTAAGGATGTAAAAAAAGAAAATGCAATTCCGGTTGAAGACATAAAAGAAACAACAAAAAAGGAAAAGCCAAATAAATATACAAAGGCAGTTACCGATAAGGATCGAAAAACTCTATTAAATCCAACCGAAGAAACACAGGTAAAAAAGATCAATGGCCACGAAATAAAATTTACAAATCTCAGCAAAATATATTGGCCAGCAGAAAAATATACAAAGCGGGATATGTTGAATTATTATTACCAGGTAGCGCCCTATTTACTTCCTTATTTAAAAGATCGCCCCCAGTCTTTAAATCGTTACCCAAATGGAATCAATGGCAAAAGCTTTTATCAAAAAGATATAACGGGTAAAGCTCCTGATTGGATTAAAATGGAACCGTATACAACAGGTGAAGGTGAAGACAAAAATTTTTTAGTGCCGGAAGATGAAGCAAGTATTTTATATATGGCAAATGCAGGCGCCATTGAGATGAATCCATGGAACAGTACAATACATAATCCCGATAATCCGGATTGGTGTCTGATCGACCTCGATCCTTCCGATAAACAAAATTTTGATATTGTTATCAAAGTTGCCCAGGCAACAAAAGAAGTGTTGGACAATATGGGAGTAATTGGTTATCCAAAAACATCAGGCTCTACAGGTATTCATGTCTATATTCCGCTTGGTGCAAAATATTCTTATGATCAGTGCCAGATGTTTGGAAGGATCATTGCAACTCAGGTTAATAATATGTTGCCCGATATTACGAGCATTGAAAGATTAACCAAGGCAAGAAAAAATAAATTGTATGTAGATTTTTTACAGAACCGTCCAAAAGCAACTTTGGCTGCTCCTTATTCATTAAGACCTAAACCCGGTGCTACTGTTTCCATGCCGCTCTATTGGGAAGAAGTGAAAAAAGATCTTGCTATGAAGGATTTTACAATTGAAAACGCGATGGACAGGATCAAAAGCGAAGGTGATATTTTTAAACCCGTGCTTGGAAAGGGTATTGATCTCAATAAAATATTAGAGAAGCTGTAGCAACTCTTCATTAATTTTAGCAAGTCAGTAGAGATACATTCATTTCATGGATTCACTCACCCATATAGCCCTTGGTGCATGCATGGGCGAAGCATTTCTCGATCGAAAGCTTGGAAAGAAAGCAATGGTCTGGGGAGCACTGGCGCAAAGCGTTCCCGATATTGATTTCCTGGCTTCATTCTGGATGAATACTTCAAACAATTTATTAGCACATCGCGGTTTTACTCATTCATTTTTATTTGTTGCGATCGTTGCAGTATTCTTTGCGTTAATTGCGGAGCGATGGCATCGTCCTCATAACATCAGCTTTGCAAGATGGTTATTGTTTTTTGGTGGTGTTATTTTCATCCATGTTTTTATCGATGCCTTTAATAATTACGGAGTAGGATGGTTTGAACCATTTAGCCATCAACGAATTTCTTTCAACACCATTTATGTCGCGGATCCTTTCTTTTCAATATGGCCGGCTTTAGCAATAGTACTTCTTATTATTACAAAAAGAAGCTGGATACACAGGAGAAAATGGTGGATGATGGGGCTGGTCATGAGTGCAATCTACCTGTCGTATTGTACTTTAAATAAAGCAAAGATCGATCATGATGTAAAAAATATTTTGCAAAAACAAAATATTCAGTATACCAGGTATTTCACTACACCAACGGCTTTTCAAAACTGGCTTTGGTATGTTGTGGCCGGTAATGATTCGGGTTATCGTGTTGGTTTTCGTTCCGTGTTTGACAGTAAGAAGGAGATCGATTTTACATATTTCCCACGAAATGATTTTTTGCTGGATTCAGTAGAAGATACCGAAGCATTACAAAAGCTTAAACGGTTTTCCCAGGAATTTTATACAGCGGAAAAATGGGGCGATACGCTTGTATTTAATGATCTTCGATTCGGACAGATAATGGGATGGCAGGATCCAAAAGGAAAATTTGTATTTCATTATTTTTTAAAAGACAGTGCTGATAATGCACTGGTGGTTCAGCGTGGCCGATTTGAAGGATGGAATAAGGATGCTTTCAATTCCTTACTTAAAAGAATAAAAGGAAATTAATCTTCTTGTTTAAAATAAAAAGTAAAAAGGGTGAGGATCCAATTTACGATCATATAAGACGTTTTTTGCCAAAGCCGTCTGAAAATGTTTGTTGAAGATTTGTAATTTTCAGGAGTTATATGCAGACAGTCTCTTGAAATGATTTTCTCCAGCTCGTCTTCAATATAATTTCCAAAATCTTTGCTCTTAATATCCAAATTCAATTCCAAACTGGCATAGGCACTGATGTTATTTACATTGAAAGAACCGATGGTTACATTATGCCTGTCAGCTACCGTAATCTTCGCATGCAAAACTGTTTTTTGAAATTCATATATCTCAATTTTCTTTTTAAGCAGGTAGTCATACAAATATCTTTCGGCATTTTTTGAAAGCATTACATCAGATTTACCGGCAAGGATCACTTTTACTTTTACGCCGCTTCTTGCCGCTCTGCTTAGTAATCTTCTAAATGTACGGCCAGGCAAAAAATAACTGCTCATTACAGTTATAGTTTTTTGCGACTGTGCAAACAGGCTGCGGTAAGTATTCCACACTTCACTTTTTCTTTTAACCCAATCGTTTTGTCGAATTCTTACCATCTGTCTTTCTTCTTTAGAAATAGAATCGCAAAAGGTATCTATCTCTTTCTTTACAATAATATCCTTTAATGGTTTCCTCTTTCTCCACATTTCATTACAAATAAGATGAAGCTGATAAGAAGTTTCACCTTCACAATACAGCGCCACATCAAACCATGGCGGTGCACCAGGCATTTCATTATAACGGTTGCTTATATTTAGCCCGCCTACTAAGGAATATAAGCCATCAGCGACTAAGACTTTCTGATGTAGTCTTCTTCCAAAATAAAAATGCCTGCTTTTTAATAAGGGTTCAAAAAACTTGAAATGAACACCGGCTTCAATCATTTCATCTCTAAAACCTCCCTTTAATCTTTGTGAAGCATAACCATCGACATGCAGGTAAACAGCTACACCTCTCTTTGCAGCAGCTTTCAGTGAATCACCAACGAGCTTACCCGTTTCATCATTATCATAAATATAAACTTGAAGATGGATCGTCTGCTTTGCTTTCTCGACCAACTTTAAAAGCAATAAAAAATAATCTTCGCCGCTATATACAAGACTTATCCTGTTTCGTGAAGTATATTGATCTGGCATGAATTGAGCAGCTATTTATGAATTTTATTATCGTGTATAACCTGCAAAATTCAGGTGTAATGTTTTAATAATTGAGATTACCGTAATTTATTTTTTAACTATCTCCCAATATACTTTCTTAGGCTTTAGCTGGGTGTCAAACAGGAGAGGATAGTCTTTTCTTCCTCTTACAGGAAAATTATCAAGCCAGCTACTGCGGTCTGAAATATTCCAGAAAGTAACAGAAGAAATGTTCTTGTGATATTTTTTAAAAAGTTCAAAGCATGTTTTATAAACTTCAATTTGTTTTTGTTCTT
Source organism: Chitinophagaceae bacterium (assembly GCA_035764525.1). Classification (GTDB taxonomy): domain Bacteria; phylum Bacteroidota; class Bacteroidia; order Chitinophagales; family Chitinophagaceae; genus VBAS01. The sequence goes on from DASTZB010000100.1 coordinate 5,919, forward strand.
TTTCAGCAGAAAAAACCGTGTCGTTGTCTTCCGGTTTTCTATCTCTTGCAGTGTGTTCTTTTGGATAAACTGAAATATCAAGCTCGGTGATTTGGAGCGTTAAGCCGAGAACTGAAAAATCTTTTAGTGTTTGCTCAAGCTGATCTTTTGAGGGTTCATTAACTGCCCAATGTCCTTGCAGGCCGATGCCATGAATAGGAATTCCTTTTGCCTGTAGATCTTTGACCATCTTTATGATTTTTTGTCTTTTAACCAGGTTGATCTCATTGTAATCGTTGTAAAACAACAATGCTTTTGGATCGGCTTCATGTGCCCATTGGAATGCTTTGGCGACAAATTCTTCACCACATATCTGGTACCATAACGATGGTCTGAAATATTCATCAGCCTTATCTGAAATAACTTCGTTTACTACATCCCATGCATAGATAACATCCTTATATCTTGTCACAACAGCAGTGATATGATCTTTTAATCTTTTTAATAAGACTTCTTTTGTTACCTGCTGATTTGTTGATGAATCAAAAAATAACCAGCGTGGAGTTTGATTATGCCAGCATAGTGTATGTCCACGCAGTTCTAAATTATTTCTTTTAGCAAATGCAGCAATCGAATCGCCACCAGCCCAATTGTATTGATTTTCGAAAGGATGAATTGGTCCCATCTTCATTGCATTTTCGGGGGTCATGCTGTTAAATTCTTTTAGGATAAGCTGGGCTTCATCAGTTTTTAAAGCACGGGGAGATACGGCGACACCAACCGTAAAGTAGTCCTTAAAATAATCCTTCAATCCTGTATTAGCTGTTGATTGCTGCGATTGTGATTGCATCCGTTGACAAATGAATACAATCATCACAATAACGATCCTGAATTTCATAAGAATAAATTATTTGATTGTATCTGTTAATATGTATAAAGTTTTATACGCTGGATACTATATTCACCAGATGGTATTCTCACATGCCTTCCCTGGTGGTCCTGGTCACCATTCATTCGACGCCCTGGTTTCCATGTTTCATTTTCAAATTTTCCTTCGTCAATACTAATAAAGCCAGCTTTCTTATTATTTGCTTTTGGGGTAAACGTCATTACAATACCGGTTCCTGCAACATAAAATTCACCTGGTGCAACAGCAATGATCAACCCGCCAGCCAATGACCAAATACTTTCTTTTGAGCCGGGAGACCATCCCATTTTATATTCATGTTGAACAGTGAAAAGATAATCACCTATTGCAATGTCTTTTTGTATAGAATCTTTTTCAATTAAAAATCCTTTTACCGTGCCAGCAGGCTGATATTTTGTAATTAAAGGCGTTAACTGATTTAAAATATTATATGTCTTACCGATCGGTTCTTTCTCTGGTTCATTGGTTGATTCGATCGAGAACGGGGAAAAGGCAAGACAATTATAATTTCCAAATGCAAAGAATGCTTTTGCATCAATTCCTTTTTCAAAACGATGTTCAGGAATAAATAAAGGATCGCCAGCTCTTGTATAAAGATCACACCAGTGTTTGAAATCCGGGTTATAAAAATCCGGCGCTAAAAAATCAACAGATGAAGCTGCTGCCTTCCAAATATCCATTACATGTGGCAATGGGCCGGCACTAGGATATTGACCGGGTTTTGCTCCCGGACGATTCAATGCTGCATTTACATACATAGGTAAATTATAAACAGCTTTCCCTGCCACAGCTAATTCATTTGCAAAAACAGCATAATGCCAGGCCATAAATATTTCATCAGTTGAAAGATCTTTCCCAAAAACATCCTGCCATGTACCCGACGTTTTATATCCATTGACTTCCCAAATTGATCTGATCTCGGGAAGCAGAGAGTTTTTATTTTTTACGAGGTAATTTAACAGCTTACGGGGAACTGCTGAATTAAACGCTTCATTAGCGGCTTCATCATAAGTTCTTGCATCCGGAAGCATTCCTATTTCATTTTCCACTTGTATTGTAATAACAGTATGCTCTTTGCTGTCCATCTCTTTAATATGTTGCATCAATCGTACAAAGCCTTTCTTGTCAGCTTCAAGATTGTTGTTATTAAAAGGAGTTATGATTTCCTGGGGGCCTCCAGATTTATCCAGTATCCTCGGAAATCTTGTTGTATTGGTTTTAACCCATGCTGGTGCATAGCAGGACATACTATTCTTCCATGCGCCAAACCATAGCAAAACCAGCTTCATATTGAATAACCGTGCATTTGTAATTAAGCTATCAACCAATGAAAAATCAAATTTGTCTTCAACTGGTTCCATCAACTCCCAATAAACCGGCGCAATGACTGTATTTAAATTCATTTGCTTCAGTTTAGGCCAGATTGGTCGCATGTATTCGTTGCTCGATGCACTTGAATTGCCCAGTTCTCCGCCCAAAATCAAAAAAGGTTTCTTGTCAACTAACAATTGAACATAGTTTCCATTTTTCACCAGCCTTGATATCTCTTGTGCAGCTACCTGCACAAAGCAACTATACATTAATCCTATGGCAAAAACTATTTTTTTCATTTCTTAGTTTGCGATGCTTTTATATATTCTGCTACTTCCAGCATTGGTGCAATCCAGATATCTTTTTCATTCTTTTTTAAATATTTTAAAAACTCACGGTGCGCCGGGAGCGATACATTCAATGAATTGCCACCACCGACTCCATGAAAAAGAATAACCAGCAATGAATTTGTTTCCATTGCTTTCTTTGCCCATTCGATCATTTGAGCACCTGTTTCTCCATTCACCATATAACAATCCACGTTGAGCAGATCTATCTCATCAATCTTATGCATCTGCGCTCTTACTGCTCTTGCCGCTATAAAATCATTCTTCATCCCGTTGATAAATGATGAGTCACCTATCTTCATATCGCCACAGGTAAAAGCAAATGTTCTTTTTGCTTTACCATCCAATGCATGCAGGAACAGGTTGGTCATTCTTGTTTCATCGATCATGCGCTGAACAGTATAATTATTCATATCATACTCCGCCTTTACCCATTCTCTTCCTTTGCCACCGATACAGGGATGATACAATGTGTGGTTACCTAATTCATGACCCTTCAATGGTAATTTTTTCCATTCATTCATCCGGGTTTGCATGGAAGATGAAAAAGCAGTGATATAAAAAGTTGCTTTTAACTTAAGTGAATCCAGAAGAGGAATGGCATTGTCCAAATGCTGGTTGATGGCGTCATCATAAGTTAGCACGACAGCACATTTTTTTCCATGCCAGGGTCGACTGAATTGAGAATGACTGGCAATCGATAAAAATAATATAAAAGGGAGAAGTATTTTTTTCATGCTATTATTTTTTTACTGCAATTTTAATTTGTGTAAATGAATGTGGAGAAAATGAAAATGTCAGGTTATTATTACTTAACGCCACCTCTTTTACTACAGGTAGATATTGACTTTGTTTATCAAATGTAAACTGATCTTTTAATGAATCGCTACTAACTATACTCACTTCTGCTTTTGATGCCATTGTCCCGGTAGTATTTATTATATCAGCCGTAATTGCTTTATCCTGGTGCCTGTTAATTACATTGATAAAAACCGTATTTGTTTCTTTTGAATAAACTGACGTAACATCCAAATAAGGTATTCCTTTATATTTTTCAGTATTGAAAGTGTCGCATTGCACATAGGTGTCAATTGAATTACCGCGACAGTTGTTAGAAAATAATTTAAATGTATAAAACAATGGAGATTTGAAAGTTCCTTTCCCGGGTTCACTTGAAAGAAGTGAAGTCATTGTTGTGAAGTTCCCCATCTTGACCACATCAGCATGACGGATAAAAGAATTTAATGATTGGGCCACCGGCAACACATTCAGAAAACTTCTTCCGAACGATCCGTATTCATCCACTGAAATACCAATTGGATTTTTAAATCCCTTTATAGCTGATACTGTTTCAATTTCGTTTGCTGTGATATTAATTCTATCCTCAAAGATCCTTGCACTGGCTCCCATTAATGTATAATAGTCAGGTGAATTTTCCCAATAGCTGTGAATAGAAATATAATCAACACGATCACCCAGGCCTGTTAAAACTTTGCGATTCCATTCATCCCAATTACCAGGACTATACCAGGATGATCCACAGGCGACTAATTTTATAGAGTTATCAACTGCTTTCATCGCTTTTGCGGCTTCCCTGGCTATCTCGATATAGTCTTCAGCATTTTTATGACCAAGTTCCCATGGCATGCCATCTACTTCATTACCCAAATCCCATATCCTGACATTGTACGGCTCTTTGTGCCCGTTCTTAGCACGAAGATCAGAATAATAGGTTCCACCTTTGTAGTTGCAATATTCCACCCAATAAGCAGCATCCATTATGGTTCCTAAACCAAGGTTCACACATACAATATTTTCACTGCCCATTGCTTTGTTCAACTTCATCCATTCATCTGTGCCCACATGATTATCATCTATTCCGCCCCATGCCAGGTTAATACGAGCCGGACGTTTATCTTTTGGGCCAATACCATCCATCCAGTTGTAACCCATCAGAAAATTTCCACCGGGCCAGCGCATGTTGGTTACTTTTAATTCCTTCATTGCATCAATGTAATCTTTCCTGAACCCGTCTTCATTAGCAAGTGGTGATGAGGGAGCATATAGATTGCCATACAAAGTGTTTATTCTTGGTGAATCCGGCAAACCTCTTCTTCCACTTATTTGTATAGGTTCCATGAACACACCATAGATCTTCGGATCGATTTCGCCGATTGATCTTTCAATATCAATTTTTATTTTTGCATTCTGTGCAAATGATAAACAGGGGAGCAAAATAATTAATGTGGTAAGCAATTTTTTCATATATGTGTGTTTTGATTTATTTTAATAAAAGATTAATTAATCATTCAGAACGATCTCGTATGGATTTGCACGCTGAATTTTATAAATTTATTCGAAACGTATCCAGTTCACTTCCGCCTTTCCGTCGCCTTTAAGTTCTATAACCATATCTTTAATACCGGGCTGTAAACCGGGTATAGTTTTTTTAACAGTACTCCAATTGCTGCCTTTCGGAATATTCACTTCGGCAATAACAGGACCGGCTGCATCTTTTGTTCTTATGAGCAATGTAGCGCCGGTCATTGAATTTGCTTTTACATAGACAGACTTCGGCGCATTTTTAGCAAACTCAACTGTGTTGTATTGAATCCATGCACCTGGCTTATCAAGAATGATTTTCCATCCCTGGAACCTGTACGCAGTATCAATAAAATCTGTCGAAACCCCCTGATGGCTTTTTGCACTGAAGCGATCTATCTGAATTTCTTTTGTTGCATCAGTTATTCCTATACCACGCAGCGTTGGGATCACTTTTTTTATCGTGCCATCAGAATTAAAGAATAAACTGTCTGCTCTTATAGATCTGGCCTTATCAAATTTTGGTGAATAATCGTTGTGATGATAAAACAGGTACCATTGATCCTTGAATTGAATAACCGAATGATGATTCGTCCAGCAACCAGTAGGCGATTCATCCATTATCACTCCAGTAACTTTAAATGGCCCAAGCGGGTTATCGCCAATTGCGTATTCGAGTCTTTCAATTTTATTCTCTACATGGGGATAGGTTAAATAATAAATACCATTTCTTTCAAATAAGTATGGGCCTTCTTTTAGTCCTTTAGTTGGAAGCTCACCAAGTATCTTTACCTCAGATGCAAGCTCCAGCATATTATCTTTCAGCTTTGCCCCATAAATATTACCTGCAGACCAATAGAGATAGGCCTGACCATCTTTATCTATAAAAACATTGGGATCAATACCATGTACGACCTGGATGGGCGTCGGCTGAGGGACATAAGGCCCCTCCGGCTTTTCCGCAATAGCAACACCAATGCTAAAACCACGGCCGTAATTGATCGTGTCTGCAGCAGCAGTCGGAAAATAGAAATAATATTTACCATTGTGTTCAATACAATCAGGCGCCCACATGCTATAACTGTTTGGTCGTACCCAAGGCACTTTGCTCTGCGTAACAATGACACCATGATCTGTCCAATCAATAAGATTGGCTGACGAGAACACATGATAATCTTCCATACAAAACCAACCGATACGACCTTTGCCTTCCGTAGCAAGAATATCATGAGATGGAAAAACATAAACCCTGTTCCCGAACACCCTCGCCGAAGGATCAGCAGAATACTGATCCCTTATAATAGGGTTTTGGCCCTGTAGATTGTTAGTAAAACTAAAAACCAACCAAGCAACCACGAATAAAAGCTTTAATTTTTTCATTGTCCGATATTTATTTCAACTAAAAACCATCCATACTTTTATTAGTCAAAAAACTGTTACAAATCCGGTCGTCCCTGATAA
>DASTZB010000101.1:0-20666 GCA_035764525.1 Chitinophagaceae bacterium
TCACTATCCTCCAGCGCCTCGATATTCATTTTTGATGGCTCACTGGTTAAAAAACTATAGAGGTCACCGATCCACCAGCCTTCAAATGCAAACTGGATGACATGCTGTGTGCCTTTATCATCGATAGTATAAGAATACAACGAACCTTTTTCAATAAAGACTGATCTGATGCAAACATCACCTTCCTGCAATAGATATTGTCTCTTCCTTATTTTTTTAGGAACAAAATGATTCTTGCATTTCTGCAAGTCTTCTTCACTAAAAGATGCTTTAGCCAGCAATGATCTTGTCAATACTTCATACATGATAGCTAAAAGATAAGAAAATTATGCCATTGTTGGTGTTGAATAAACAGACTATTGTCCCCGCAAGTGTTTCGGAAAATAATATCTTTAATAGCAGTCAATGAACCAGATACTTCCATATCGTTATCGAGTGCTTATTTTTCTTTTCTCCTTAATGTTCATTACCTATCTAGACAGAATTTCTATAGGTCTCGTTGGTAAAAGGATCATTTCTGAATTCCATTTAAGCAACGAACAGTTTGGTTGGGTGTTATCTGCATTTTCTCTAGCTTACGCAATTTTTGAAATTCCTACCGGTATCATGGGCGACCGCATAGGACAAAAAAAAGTTCTGATACGCATTGTTTTATGGTGGTCATTGTTTACAGCCTTAACCGGAATTACTACAGGTTTGGTCACGCTTATCATTGTCCGGTTTCTTTTTGGAATGGGCGAAGCAGGCGCATTGCCGACCATGTCAGGTGTAATATCACGTTGGTTGCCAGCAAATGAATTGTCAAGAGGATTATCCGCATCTTTGATCGGGCAAACCACCGGTGCTGCAATCGCTCCTTTTATTGTTGTTACTATTGCTGCATCATTTGGCTGGCGAGCCACTTTCTTTGTAAATGCATTCATAGGAGTAATATGGGTACTGATCTGTTGGCGCTGGTTTAAAAATAATCCTTCAGAAATGAAAGGAATAACAGAAGATGAAAAAAATTATATAGAAAAAAATCGTTCCGTCACCAGCCATGACTTAAAAATTTCCTGGAAAAAAATATTGAACAACCGTAGCATGCTTGCATTGGTAGCTTCCTTTTTTACCTCACAATGGGCTGCGTATTTCTTTATTGGTTGGTTGCCGGTGTATTTGCAGCAGGGAAGGCATTTTTCGGAAAACAATATGAAGTTGGTTACCTCGCTGGTATTTGTGCCTGCTATTATCATCTGCCTGGTTGGAGGTTATATCGGTGATATAATTGTGAAGAAAAAAGGATTGAAGTTTGGTCGTCGTGCAATTGCGATGTCAGCATTAGGTCTGAACTGTATCTTATTTCTTACTGAGGCTACCACTCAAAATGATATAGTATTAATTGCATGTTTCCTTATGGGATTTGGTTGTGTATTGACATTTGGCGTTGCAGCTTTTGGTGTTTGTATTGATGTAGGCGGCAATCATGCAGGAGCTGTATCAGGTTTAATGAACTGCATTGGGCAAATGGGAGCTTTTTTCCTGGCGATCGTATTTGGTAAGATCGTTGACTCAACTGGTAGTTTTAATGCCCCGCTCTTTGTTATCTCAGGCCTCTTGCTTATCGGGTCTTTGCTCTGGTTGCTGGTTGATCCTACTAAGAAATTAATTTTTGATAACAAAGAAAATGTAACATCCGAATTTGTTTCCGCAAGTGAGTGAGAGGATATGTTTCTGTCTCGGTTGTTCATGTTTGCAGAAAAAAATGTTTCATTGGCTGGCTATCCTATGTTGTCTGTGGGTTCAACAAAAATAAAAACTCTTCATCGTTGGCCTGAGTCTATAACTCAGCGTCGTTGTTGGTGTTCAACAAAGAGATCCTTTCATGATTGATATTTTAATGAATAAGTAGTTTTTGTAATTGGATTTCAAATGGATGAGCTTTTAAACTATAGCGAAACTTCATATATTTATATGTTCTGCCAGATTTAATAAGATGTTATGTTTAGAAAGACTTGCAATACAATCAGAGAATCCATTTATGGTGTATTATGTCAATCACCAATTGCCGCAGATCAGGTAAACTGTGGTAATGGTACGGCTTTTATGATTGCCCCGGGTGTTTGTGCCACTGCCGCACATGTTCTTCACGTTGAGGGTGACAGATCAAAACCGCTGCATAAAAAAATTGAGGTTATTAGAACCCCGGAGATTGGAGACCCAATGTCGGTGGCGAAATTAATAGCGGAAGATATTGACAGGGACCTGGCATTAATTGAAATAATTAATCCTGTCAATTTATCAACTGTTACTCTTTATACTACAATAATTGAACGGGGAACGTCTTGCGGAATATTAGGTTTTCCACTAGCATCCGTTGCAGTTGTCAATAGTCAAATTGCCTTCAATCTTATAGAAAGATTTCAAGGCGCCTATATCTCAGCATTTCAAAAATTCTCCCTGCCGAATAGTGTCTCTTTAGACTTTTATGAAACTGATTCAGTTGTTTATGGTGGTTCAAGTGGTTGCCCCGGATTTACAATTGAAGAAAAGGTTTTCGGGATGGTAATAGGAACTGCATCTGAAGAAAACACAACTAATAATTCATCCAGGCTCGCAATTTCCCGTTGGGTTCCTTCAATAGACATTATTGCTTTCGCGAACTCCAATGGAATAAAGAAGATAAACGTCGCATAACATTGTTGGTGTTCAACAAGCAGATTCTTTCACGATAGACGTTTTCACCGACAACAAATTAACATGAGACTTGATATCAGAACACCAACAACGGCAGTAAGCTAAAGTTTTGCACCAGCTAAAACAAATGATTTCAAAAACTCCTTTGCATAAGGAGAAACCCAAATATCACCATTGCCGAGAGGATATGGAGCACTTAGCATATCGCTATTCGCCATTAATACAAAGGATATTTTTTTTCCTGGTATTCTTATGATCAGTGATGACATACCTATCCAATATCCATAATGCCAGTCGAAGTCTATTCCCTCCTTTTGCTGAATAAACCAGCCCAATCCGTACGGAAGTGTTTTCCCATCATTGGCGATCATGGGTGAAAATACTTTTAATTTCAGGTCATCTGTCAATAACTGGTTTCCATCAAATGCTGCAGCATATTTCAGCATATCATCTATAGTAGAAGTCATACCGGCTGCCGTGCTGAAATTTTTTGGATAGTCAACGGGTTGAATCCCATTTGAACTATATCCTTGTGCTGTATTTTGTTTTAATCTTGTTGTATCAAAACCATCCAATGCCGCAATTTTCATATCACTTGCAGCCGTATTTTGCAATCCAAGAGGTTGCATGATCCTTTCAGTAGCAAGTTGATGAAAGGTTTTGCCGGTGGCAGATTGTATCACATTTGACAGCAAAGCATACCTGTCACCATTATACCTATAATGACTACCCGGCACTCCTTCGGATGTATGGGTCAATAAATGTATTACACGGACGATACCGCTTTCAGAAAGGTTGACTCCATAATCAGCAACGGGAGCATTGAGATCTATTTTGTTTTCTTTTACAAGTTGTATTATAACCGTTGAAGCAAAGGTTTTGGTAAGAGAAGCGAGATGAAATATAGTAGCGTTAGTAACTGGCTTTTGTTGAGCCAGGTTTTCGTAGCCATAGTTCTTCGTCCAGGTCACCTGTCCATTCTTTACAATGCCCGCCACCATTCCGGGAATGTTTGATTGCTTTCGGAGATCATCCAGTCTTGTTTCAAATTCTGAAATGCTGGCAGCAGAAACAGGATCAGGGATTGATTGCTTTTTGCATGTTGTAAATCCTGTTAACAGCATGAACATGCAAATCGCAATGAGCAGACTCCTTATTGAAGAAGGATGTTGCATAATGTATGGACAATTATTACCAATTATAATTATAAGGTAACCTTATTAAACGAAACAGGGTGATCTAACGTTGCCCGAAATGATAAGTTTAACAAAATACAAAAAAGAAGACTTCGTTTTTGATGCTCAATAAACAGACGATTTCATGATGACAGTTATTACGCCGTTGTTAGTGTTCAACAAACAGATTCTTTCATGATCGAGATTTTTCACTAACAACGCAATCTTATAACATTTTCCGTAGTTAATGAAGCAAATTAAATTAACAACGGCATAAAGTTTTATTTCTGCAATACCAGCTTTCTTAAGATCCTTTGGCCATTTATCAAGATTTCACAGAAATAAATTCCATTTGCCATATTATCACCATCAATAGAAAACCTTTGCAGCCCCGCTGGTTTTTCACCTTCGTAAACTTTCTTAACCAGGCTACCTTTGGTATCATACAGATTAATACTTATTTTTTTTGCTGTTGGCAAGTTGAATTGAATAGTAACATAATTGCTGAATGGATTAGGGTTTACTTTCAGTTGTAATTCGGCTTCTGCGTTTTCCCTCATGATCTCAGAATGCTTATTGATAATTGAATTATCCATTTCGCCAACAAAAAATGGTCGCATCATATCATGCTCTTCATGTGAAAGGATATGACAATGCCAGACATATAAACCAGGCCTGTCAAACTTTGCGATCACTCGTGTTACTTCCCCGGGGTATGTCACCCATGTATCTTTCCATCCTTGTTCATCGGGGTCGGGATATTTCGGCTGCCCAACGAGCCTGAGATTGGTCGGTTTCCCATTCTCCTCATCTATTCTTGCAACAAACTTTTGCCGGCTAATCATTTGCATACTTACAAGATGAAGGTGTATGGGATGTGCATCCATCGTTTCATTATACAATTCCCATATCTCAGTACTATTGAGCGAAGGATTTTCAGTTAACTCTTCCCGGAAACCTAACATACCATCATCAACTGTTCCAAGTACCGGCATGATCCGTCCATACTCATCTTCTGTTTCAAATAAAATAAGTTTTCGTGGAGCAAGATCCGTTTGAAGTGGAAGGATGGGAGAACGTAATGTTGCCGGCAATGCCGTCAACGGGTAATTTGTGTTAATTGGTTTATCAACCCTGAATGCCATGATGCGTCCTGTTGTTTGCGGATCTGGCGCGGCACCTCTTGGATAAGGTGTCTTTGCATTATTTTTCAAAACGATGGTTTGACCCCAAAGAGCAGGATCAGAAAAATCAAGAACGATATCTTTTCTTTCGCCCGGGGCAAGTAACATCTGGTTCATTTCAAATGGTGAATAAAGAAAGCCCTGGTCGCTGCCGATCTGGGTGATCTGTTGCCCAGATGATAAAAACAAATTATAAAACCTGGAATCAGATCCATTCAGCACTCTGAATCGGTATTGTCTTGGTTCAACCTGCAAAACCGGCCACGTCATTCCATTTACTAAAATAAAATCACCGAATACTTCTGGTAAAATACTTGGCCCATGTTCATCATCTTCCTCTTCATTTGCTGAAGGATAAAACAACTGTCCTGTTGAAGTAAACATTCTATCCTGGATCGCTAGCCCCATATCATAAGGGGCTACCGGAAGTTTACCAGTTGTTTGCAGATTTATTTCGTTATTATCTGTAATTATATAATAGCCGGCAAGACCAGCATACACATTTAGCCGAGTAACACCAAGTGCATGATCATGATACCAAATAGTCGCGGCTTCCTGATCGTTTTGATAATAATAAGGTTCAATATCTCCTTTAATAAAACCCGGTCCCTTCCTGACAAAATTGGGAGTATACCAATTGTCTGGCAATCCATCACTCGCAGATTCAGAATGACCGCCATGAACATGAGTAACGATTGGCACACCATAGCTTTGCCACGCAGGATCATCTTTAAAAGCCCAATCAATAGACCGGTCAATCTGTAATAAATGAGGCAATGGCAGGTTGTTTTCATTCACAAGTTTGTTTTGCCAAAACACACTGATAGGAACATCTTTCTTTGCAACGATCGTAGGTCCCGGATAAGAACCATTATATCCCCACACTTTTGTGTTGAGTCTTTGTTGTGTTGCCGGATCGATCAATCCCAGCCATTGATCGAACTGACTAATAGTAATTGTAAATGTGCCGCTATTACGACCATCAATTATTGAAGGAACGGGCAGAGGATTTACGAATTGCGGTTGGGTTTTCGGATCCAGTAGTGGTTGCGCCTTCGTTATTGGAACACAAAAAGCAAAACATAATATAAGCGCCCAACTATTTTTTACTGAGGTAATGATCTTATTCATAAATATAAGTTTAGGTTGGGGCAAAAGCTAGCACTCATCGATGAGGACAAAGATGAGGCCTGTCAAATCAACTATTGAATTTTGACATAATTGAATATGACGTAAGTGTAATGTTTTGCTTTTCTACATTTTGTTTACACCATGCTGGTGCTCATCAAACACGTTCTTCCATGATGGGGGGTTTTCAGCAACAACACGGACTTATAACATTTTTGGTTATGTCGCCTGCACAGGGGAATCTCCTTTTGTAAACATACCTGTAGGTACGGATACGTTTATTATGGAAGGCGACAAGATAATGTACCAGACGCTCGCTGCACACATTATTACTAAACAATAAATCTTGTTCGTGACGCCGTTGCTGGTGTTCAACAACCAGGCTTACTTAAACAAAAAAAACCGACGGCTTATTCCAATTTGATTGTTGATCAATTTAAAAGCGCAGCATGTTGTCCCGGCTCATAACTTCCTGCGGGTGTACGAAAAGCAACATTGAGACGATTCCAACTATTGATACTGATAACTGCCATTGTTAGATCAACAAGCTCTTCTTCTGAAAACTGATGCCGTGCTTCATCATACACCTCATCAGATACATTATTATTCTCAAGCTTTGTCACTGCCTCTGCCCATGCAAATGCGGCACGTTCCCTATCAGTATACAAAGTAGCTTCGCGCTATGCATCAAGCATATACAAACGTTGCTCAGTTTCACCATGTACACGCATATCTTTTGAATGCATATCCAAACAATAAGCACAACCATTGATTTGTGATACTCTGAAAGCAATCAAATCGAGCAATGATTGCTCTATTGGTGATTTTGCCAAATATGCACCGAGGTTAAAAAGTGGTTTTATTGCTTTGAAGCCTTTTTCATAAAAATTCATTCGCTGTTTCATATATGATAGATTTATTTCACTTAATTACGAACAACATTGCTGAAAAAGGACAAGTGATGTGAAAATTTTTTGGATCAATTTAAGTTGAAATAAATAAGAAGCATCTACCTGATCAGTGTAAATGTCCCTTTCATATCTTTTCGCCCGTTTCTAAAACTGATATAATAAACAAAGGTTCCTGTAGCCTGGGGTTTTCCATTAAAGGTTCCATCCCATTCAACAGTTTTACCTTCCACCTGGTAAACAATCTGGCCATAGCGATTGTACACAGTTACAGTTGCGCCAAGTGTGGGGTCAAGAAAAGGGATGCGCCATTTATCATTCTTGCCATCATTGTTTGGAGTAAAAGCAGTTGGAACAAAAATCCCTGCTACTACTTTTATCGTCATCGCATCTTCGTTTTTACACCCAAAAGCAGATGTCGCATACAAAGTGTATTTTTTTTCCGATGCGGGAGATGCTACCGGGTCAAGAATATTAATATCGCTTAAATTATCAGGCGGGCCCCAATAATAAACAGGATCCTCTCCCGCTACATTTCCCTGGAGAGTTGCTTCTTCACCGGTAAATATTGTCCTGTCTGCACCCGCATCAACGATTGGTTTTGTATGAACATTTATGACCACGTAATTGGACGCTATTCGACAGCCGGCTATACCTGTCGTACTTTGTTCATTTATCGCAAGCCGGTACCAGTATATTCCCGCCGTCATGGTGGGATGACGCAAGTAGTTTGCTGAATTTGCGCCCGGAATATCTTTCCACGAATTTCCCAGGTCAGTACTTGCCTGCCATTGATAAAGAGGTGAAATATATGCAGAGGAAACAGTTGATGTTAGTGTGTACAAATTCGTGTTGTCCTCACATATATGAACAGTATCGGGATTATTTTGTATTGCCGAAGTAATGACGGGACCACATGGACGGAAAGTAATATCATCTAAAGCAATATCATTACCTACGCCGCCAGGTGCATTGTTTTTCATCCGCAAAACAATACCGCCGTTACTTGCAGGTGTGGTGAAGTAGAAACCATATTGTTTCCATACCGGTGAAGATGTTTCAGGAATGTCGCCGGTTGAAAATTGTCGCAAGACAATACCGCCTGTAGTTTCTATGCTGAATGTGATATTTGGCTTGATCTCACCAAAACGACTGACCACATTCATCAGCCAGGCTGCGAATTCGTAAGTTGTATTGGGGCAAAGATCACTTACTGTTGTTACTAAGAAATCGCCAGGTGTGATTGTTGCATTCACAAGCATAAATGCTCCATTGCCCGTATGATCTGAAAGGACAGTATGCCATGAATTACCAAAACAAGCGACAGTGGAATTTGTAATTGTGTAATAACCATCATTGGGGCAGGAAGAGCTGGTATATATGTATGCATTTGTTGCTGTATAACCCGAGTTACTTCCTCCCGATCCAAATGTTACATTCACAACAGGATCGCCTAAACTACCGGTACATAACTGCGCGCTTATAGAAAAAGTAAACCCAAGATTGAAAACAACAAGTACTGATCTTAAATAAAAGCTTACGGAAATTTCGGTCAAAACCTGCATCTTTAATAATGTGCGTTAAAGATGCTAAACTATGTTTTTTCCGCCCTCGGATCTTCGTATTGTGCAATTAAAATAAAAAATCAGCTTTGCCATGGATTTCCATGATAAAAACAAATCTATTTAAGCTGCTTCTTCAAATATGCCCTGTCTTTCTTCACACCTGATACAACCCGATATTATGACATTTTCGGTTGTTGATGAAGTGAACTAAATTAACAAGAGACTTGATTCAAGAACATCAACAACGCTAATTTACAATAGGGTACGGATGAAAATAAACTATTCTTCAGTTATTGAGTTACTATAAGCGTACCTGACATAGCTATTCCATGAATAAGGCAATGATAAGCAAACGTGCCTGCAACAGAGGCAGTATATGAATAAGTTTTGCCACTATTGATGTTGCCGCTGTTAAAACTAGTGCCATCATTGGAAGTTACCGTATGATCATATCCATCATTATTTTTCCACGTAACAACAGTGCCTTTAGCTACCGTTTTTGTGGCCGGTGAAAATGTCATATTAATCATACTAATGTCAGACCCTGTATTATTATCAGGGGGAGGGTTTGAATTGGAATAATCGCTGCTTTTCCCGCAAGAAGAACCAATAAATAAAATGGCGCAAACCAAT
Organism: Chitinophagaceae bacterium; assembly: GCA_035764525.1. GTDB lineage: Bacteria > Bacteroidota > Bacteroidia > Chitinophagales > Chitinophagaceae > VBAS01. Next base: position 9,270 of record DASTZB010000101.1, read on the forward strand.
ACACTCACAATAAAAAGATTTTTAGTTTTCATAAAAAAGATTGAAATAAATAAAATAAAACTTTCAAAACTCATATCGCAATGGTGTTATCGGCCGTTGCTCACCTGATGCTGTTTAACGATAAAAGAAAGTTAAATCACCGTCATGAGTTTGTAAAGAACAAGCAAATGATAATGCACGGAGACACGAATCAATGCATCCTCAAAATTTCATTTCAATTTATTAAGTACCCAAATTAAAAGGAGTTTCGATATCAGGGTTTAACTTGCTAACCGCAACCTTTTAAATGTTTTTAGCGATTCTTCAGGTATTAATTTCATTTCAAAATATTGCTTTGAATAGAACTGGAGTTTTAATCGTTGGAGCTGGCCCAGCAGGTTTAATGTTAGCTTGTGAATTAGCCAGGCAGAAAGTAGCAGTACGTATAATTGATCGTCGACCCAATTTCCCCAATGGCTCCCGCGCAACAGGGCTTCAACCACGAAACCCTGAGGTGCTTGACGATTTAGGTATTGCCGAAAAGATTTTGCAATCAGGAAGCAATGAAATTATCTTCAGACACTGTAGGAAAAATGAAATGGGAGGTGAAGCAGGCCCTGATAATAACAACCTGTGTACCGATACCAAGTACCATCACTTTTTTTTTATACCACAATGGCGGGTAGAAGAATTACTGCGTGAAAAGCTGGCTTCATTTGGTGTAACGGTAGAACTCAACACTGACCTGGAAAACATAATACAAACAAGTAAATATGTTGTTGCCTATATGCGGAAAAACAAATCTGTGGAGACTCTGCATTGTTCCAATTTGGTCGGTTGCGACGGTGGCAAAAGCACTGTACGTAAAATTCTAAATATGGGTTTTCAGTGCGAATCTCATGAGGATGAATGCATGCGTACGGGAGACACGGAAATAGATGGGTTGGTGCCTGATGCCTGGCATTTGTGGCTACATCCGCAACTTGGAATGAGCAAAGCCCTGTGTTCGTTACCAAACACAAGCAAGTGGCAGCTCCAGGCGGCAACGATACCGAATGAAAAAGGCATTATCACGGAACCGACACTTGAAAATTTTCAGCAAATTTTCCAGGAACAGTCAAATATGTCCCATGTACAATCAAAAAATATTTCCTGGCAATCTTTGTATAGAGTCAATGTCCACATGAGGGACAAATTTGGCATTGACCGTATATTTATTACCGGAGATGCCGCACACGTTCATTCGGTGACCGGTGGCTTAGGTATGAACACGGGGATACGGGATGCTTATAACCTGGGATCGAAATTAGCGTCCGTTATAAAGAATCACGCAAATAAAACTTTAATGGATACCTATGAAGAGGAAAGATTGCCTGTAGCTGCCTGGACATTAAATATAAGTTCGGAAAGACAAAAGGTGGTTGTCAGCTCAGCACGGCCGGGTCAGGGCGGGATGGAAAGCAGTGCCAGTAAGGATACCAACCAGTTGACTTTAAATTAGCGATCTAGCTCTTTGAGTATTGATTTGCTAAAAAAAACGAAACGTTGTTGATATTCGACAAGCAGACGTTTTTATAATGGAAGTTTTTCACCAACAACCCGAAACATAGAAATTAGAATGAGCAGTATAGAAATAAAAGAAATTTTATCCACTGAAGTTGAGCAGTATAAAATGTTTTTAGCTACTGCACTTCAAAGTGACGAAGAAAGCCTTCTTATTACATTCAGGGAAAACTCGGACGCACCATTTCCTACTAAGGACAGAAATGATAGTTTTACGCTTGGCGCTTATGCAGAAAATGTTTTAGCAGGTGTAGTAAGTTTTGCCCGTGATGGAGAGGATAGAGAAAAATTGCGACACAAAGGAATGATTTTTACAATGTATGTTTCAAAAGAATTTCGCGGACATGGAATTGCAAGAGAATTACTTGAGGAACTTATCAGAAAGGTAAAAACTATTCCAGATATTGAACAAATTAACCTGATTGTAATTGCTAATAACTCAAGAGCAAAACAACTTTATGAAAAATTTGGTTTTGAAAAATATGGCACTGAGCAGAATTCAATAAAATGGAAAGGCAAATATTTTGCAGAAGACCAAATGGTGCTGCGACTTAAATAGCAAAATCTGTAAACTTATCTTAGGCGAGATGAATTGCAATAATCGCTTGAAAAGACCACGGCTGGGACACAACAATTAAGAAAGCTGAATTGAATTACAGAAAAGTACAAGAGTGCGACGCAACAGAAGATAAATAGTAGCATGCAGATGAGTACATAAAAAATCAAACCTGCTTACTGTATTTACACAGATCCTCAACCGAAAGATTACCTCCACAAAAGATCAATACTAAATTGTTGTTTTTTCTGAATCGATCTTTCAAACGTAAAGCAGCAGCCAATGTACAGGAAGCTGCCGGTTCGGTTAAAACTTTCAATCGCTCAAGAATAAATCTTAGTTGATATACTGCTTCCTCATCTGTAACAACGATCACTTCTTCCAGATGTTCCTGCGCCAATGCCAATGTTTGATCAGAAACAGAAGGGGCCCCTAATGTTTTTGCAATGGAAGTAATGGCAGGAAGTTCAACCGGGTGGCCGGCTTTAAGTGCCTGCGACATACAATCTGCACCAATAGTTTCAACGCCCCAGATTCTTACTGCTGGTTTGATCGCTTTAACCGCTGTGCTTACTCCGCCTTCAAAACCTCCTCCGCCAATACTAATAATCATATCAGTTGTTTCGGGCACATCTTCCATGATCTCTAACCCAAGCGTTCCTTGTCCTGCCATCACCAATGGATCATCAAATGGATGAATGAATATTCTGCCCTGCGATTCATACTCTCTTATTTTTTTAAAAGCTTCCTGTATCGTTGGTTGCAGATCAACTGTTGCCCCGTAATTGCGTGTCGCTTCCAAATAATTTTGCGGAGTTGTTTGTGGCATTAATACAACTGCATCGACATCCAAAACATTCGAAGCATAAGCGATAGCCTGCGCATGATTGCCGCCGCTGATAGCCACCACTCCCCTTTTTCTTTCTTCTGCAGACAAGCTTAGTAGTTTATTAAAAGCTCCGCGAACTTTAAACGAACCGGTTTTTTGAAAGAGCTCATACTTGACAAAAACATTTGTCCCCAAATAATTGCTGAGCGTTTCACTATGTTCAAGCGTTGTTCGTTTGACGTACCGTTTAATTCTTTGTTGAGCCTGTTTGATAGTTGCAAGATCCATGCGGACTAAGCTACATCATAATTTGAAAATAAATTCATTCATCCCTATCCTTTCTCAGGTGCCGGTAGTATTCAATAAAATAAAAAATCTTCAATCGTTATCCTACCCCCTACCGATCGGGATCACTCGACATCAGCCTTGAAAAAGCTGTAAATTGTATTAGTTAATCAGTCGTTATCCCTACTATGTGTAATCTAAAATTATATGAAATGAGAAATGTATTATTGGTAATAGTTCCTCTTCTTTGTTTAAAAAGTTCCGGGCAAAATGCGAATGAAGGATTTGATGGTAAAAAATGGGAAGCACCCTATGTATTGGATACATTAAAAGGATGGGATGTTGAACGTTTCCTTATCCCTATTTCATTTGCACCATTCATACCGTATAAAGGTGTTGAGGATATCCGATTTACTCCTGGCTGGGCCAAAAAAACAACGAATGAATATTGGAGTTATGCTTTTTTATGGTATCTGGATGGCACACCAACACTTGATGCCAAAACAATTGAGAATAATCTAAAAGCCTATTACACCGGCCTTATCAAAGTCAATACAGATTCTACTAAAATTGCTGATAAGATATTTCCTGTGACATCCTCCATAAGATCAAGAAGTACGGAAAAGGGAGATCTGAAAACTTTCGAAGGTTCGGTTACTATGCTGGATTATATGAGTCAGAAGCCGATCACTTTAAATTTTGTGATACATATAAGGACTTGTGCGGGAAAAGATAAAACATTCGTCTTTCATGAAATATCACCAATGCCCTATTCTGATGAAGTATGGAAAAGACTTCATCAACTTTGGATGAATTTTAAATGCAACAAAGAATAGAATCAATTCCCTCTCATCCTCGTCCTTTTCAATAGACCAAAAAGTCATTCAGTGTTGACTTCGATTCCTGTGGGCTGGTTCGGGTTTTTAATACTTTTTTCCTGTGTGTTTACTTTTATTTTTTATTAAAATAAAATATCACTCCTAATTTAGGAGCATAATCCGTTGCCTTAAAAGTCAGAACGTTCATCATTCGGGGCGGGGTATCATCTTTTCAGTCTCCCCGCGTCGTACAAATAACCTGCATTAAAAAAAGCCTGGCAGGATCCAAAAGAACTTCCTGTAAATAAAAAGAGGCGCTGGAAATAAACCAGCACCTCTTTTGCTTTCAATCGTCCTTTAGTTTTTCTGTGCTTAGTAGTAAGTATATAAAATATCTTCTTACGGGGTTCCGTTGAAATCCCTCTTTACTTTTGTAATCCTTCCTTGCGAATCAAACTCATAAGTATAGTATTCAACATAAATAGTTCCTAAAACGTCAATAGTTCTTGTCTTAACGAGGTCCTTACTGCCTACGCCTCGAAATGACTCTCCAAATACATCATTATCCAAAACATTCGGTTTGTCATAATAAGTAAATGTTTGAGGATTATCAGCAGAACCAAAATTGTTAACTGACGTAATTTTATCTACATTTCCATTTACATACGAAAAGGTTGTGGTTTGAAGTGCCCCGCTATTATCCTGTATTGATTGGGTCTCCATTTGTTTTTTGGGGTTGTATGTATTAAGAATCTGTCCGTACGAAACGATGGATTTTACCGCCAGTCCTTTATTGTTCAGTTCATGATGAATAATACCGCTCGCTTGTGGAGTTTCTGTAACATGCGTAGCATCGGGGTATTCGTAAGTAAGTGAAGCGCTTCCCGTATAACCAAGTGAACGACCAGCGGCATCGTAGGTATACGTCTGTACACTTGAGCCAACTGTCCTGGTTTTTATTCTTGTCAACTGGACAGTCGGCTTTCCTTTTTGCGAAACCTGTCCTGCTACTTCATCCCGGCCAGGAGAAGGCATTGAGTTTTCTTTACTGCAGGCGACAAAAAATAAAATGCCTGAGAGAATGATTGGTTTTTTAAAAAATCTGTTTCATTGTTAGTTTTTTTTAATTAATGATTTTTATTTCACAACTAAACTAAACCTGGAGCAAGCCCTTACATGGTAAATATTATTTTGCGGCACTTGCAAATGACTCAAAGGGAAAAACCTAAGGATCATTATTCAGCGCTTCGGCACTTACAAATAATCTAAAATAAAAGAAAAGCGAAAAACAATTGTTGATAACGATATCGAGGAAGTGAACTTTCGTACGTGTTGTAACTTTGGCTTGCAAACGAATTGAGTTTCTACGATAATAATGAGGAAGAGAAATTATTATAAACTATCTAAGATGGGTTTATACTAAACGATGAACTTCCACTAACCTTTCATTACGCTTTTGTTGGTGTTCATCAACCAGGTTCTTTCATGGTGAAATGATCATATTCGTCGTATCATATCAACAAAAATTTGTTTCCGTATCCGGAAGCCAATTGTTTTATAAAGCTCAATGGCATTACTATTATTTGATAACACATGAAGAAAAGGAGTAAAAGAATTATCCAGTATTATTTTCATTAGATGGAGCATCAAAGTCTTCGCATATCCCCTGCCGCGAAAATCGGGATGCGTGCATACGGCGCTTACTTCCATATATGGCCGGGGATGCATGCGTTGTCCTGTCATGGCAGCCAGCCGGCCTTCGATAAAAATGCCAAAATAATTTTTGAACCTGATGGTTTGTTGTAAAAAGGGACCAGGTCTTGTGAGGGCAGTTAACTCCATCATTTGGGGAACGTGTTTTTCTGATAGAGGAACTATTAATGGACTATTCTTAGTAGTGAACGTATTCACGGTGTGTTCATATACCATTTGTGTGATATCCATAGGCTGTATCAACTTCCACCTGCTTTCGTCATGATTCATTTTATCTAACGAGGAAATGGCCACACTTCGATTGATCGCAATAAATTCGTGCAATTTTTTAAGATTAGCATCATTGAAGTCTTTCATACCGGCAAATGGGGCAATATCCGGTAAATAACAACCAACATCCCCATTAAGAATAGCTATATCATTGTTACCCGTGGTAAGTGCATTCCAGATCATATTATCCAGGATGTGACCCATTTTGTTTTAATTTTTCAGACTGCAACTTACTGCAAAAACTTTTTCAATGAATAAGTCAATTGAGGTGCAATACGATCATTCTTTGTCATGGTTCTTGTCCGCAATAAATGCCCCCGATCCACGCTTGGAAATAAAGGAAAATAAAAACCTTTTATAACCATTTTTAACCTGTTAACCCTTATGAAATGAATCCTCCCGTCTATTCTATAATTTTATTTTTTATTCATTTACATCAACCATGATTATATGAAAAATTCATTGCTGATCTTTTTAGTGATCATATTTACTCATGCTCATGCACAGAATACAAAAACTCCCTCTCTCAAAAGCATTTTACTGGAACAACTCCACTCAACGCATGATGTGAAAGACTGGTTTGTGCCAGTGAATATAGCGTTGGAAGGATTAACGCCTGAGCAGGCAAAGTGGAAAGATGGAAGCGGCAATCATTCTATCGGTCAGCTCGCCAGCCATCTCATATATTGGAATCTTCAGCAATTAAATAAATTTAAGAATCTGCCTCAACCGGCTTTCGATGGCAACAATGATGAAACTTTCAACAGCTTTGACAATAAAAACTGGAAAGCCACCGTCCAAAAAATTGACAGTGTTTTAACCGCGATAGAGAAAGAGATAGAGATTGCGGATGAATCCAAACTGCAATCATGGTATAACACTATTGCACACATCAATACACATAACGCATATCATACGGGTCAGATAATTTATATCCGGAAATTACAGGGATCATGGGATCCAGATAAAGGTGTTAAATAAATTTCTCCGCTCTTTTGAAGGCCGGCGTTGTAAATAAGCCTCAGTTCACTCCGTGGCCGAAATTGACCAGCATTCGTTGTTTGTTTGCTATAAGCCTCCGTCTATTGATGGAGGCTTGCCTGCTTTCTTCAATTAACTGATCTTGTATAGGAATATCTGAATGCTTATACTAAAAAATAAAAAATGAGTAACCCCATACAATTTGGAGAAAATGTAGAAGGATATAACATTCGTGTTTTAAATGAAAGAGAAATAAGGGCAGCAGCAGGTATATTGTTTTTAGCAACATTCCTCTCCTTAATGTTCATCCTGTTTAAAGGCAATTTTTTACCGATCAAGTATGTATTAACCATGTTCCTTCTTGATTTCATCATTCGTGTCTTTATTAATCCGAAATATTCTCCAACATTAATAATAGGCCGTTTGATCGTACACAACCAGGTGCCTGAATATGTAGGCGCACAACAAAAAAAATTTGCATGGATAATTGGTGTGGTCCTGTCAGCCACTATGTTCATTTTGATGGTGGTAGTTAATTCCTATAGCCCTATAACAGGTATCATTTGCCTTATCTGCCTGGTATTCCTGTTCTTTGAATCGGCATTTGGTATTTGTTTGGGGTGTAAGTTTTATCCACTATTTTTTAAAGAAAAAGCACAGTACTGTCCGGGTGAAATTTGTGATGCAAAGTCAAAACAGGCTATTCAAAAAACATCCGGGGCTCAGCTACTTATTGTGTTTGCATCTGCCGCATTCATTTTCCTTGCGGCCTGGTTTTTTAATGATCAGTTTAGTAAGAAGCCCTATAGCTTGTTTGGGGTAAATAGTTCTTCACAAACTAAATAAAACAAATACTTCGCCGACGTTAGCAATGAATGTTGTTTATTTAAAACTATGCTTTAGATATTTCAGCATGGTTGCAGCGCTCCATTCACCGGGCACAATGATGCGGCGTATGGTGAATAAAGGATCATTTTCATCACGCTGAGCCGATAGCTGGAAAGCCGCTTTAAATCCATACTGTTTTATTTTTACGATCGCTTCTTTATTCCATAAGCCAAATGGATAAGCAAAGTATTGAACAGGCTTGCCAGTGATAGCTTCTATTTGTTTAACAGGTTTTTCCACCTGTACGGGCCAATCTTCTTCTGTATAAATTTTTACATTTTTATGATCCCATGTATGCGAACTGATTACATGTCCTTCATCAGCCAATTGTTTTACCTGCTCCCTGTTCATATAGCCGGGACGGCCAAGCGATACCGTCATTATAAAGAAAACTCCTTTGAATCCATATTTATTTAATTCAGGCAAGCCAATCTTATACTGATCTACATGCGTATCATCAAAAGTGATCATGATTGGTTTCGATGGCAATGGCTTACCATAGGCAAGCCATTGATACAACTCACCAGGTAAAATTGTATGATAACCACTATCCGCCAGTAATTTGATCTGATCCACGAACATAGCACCAGGTACAATATAGTCCCGGGCTCTTTTGGAATCGGTGGAACGAAAATCACGTAACCGGTGATAACAAAGAATTGGAACTTCGGGTCTGTTTAATATTGTAGCAGCATCAGCCATAACCGGCAAAGAATCTTTAGTATCGACTGGTTTATTCTCTTTTGTTTGGGTGGGAACTTGCTTGTTATTTGTGTTACAACCAATGTGTGTGATGATCCATAAAGAAAGCAAAAGAGGGAGCCCTGTTTTCCCTATCATGGTTATCGCAAAGTTTTTCATAGTAGATCTGTTATTTGTACTTGTTCGATACAAAGTAAACGCATAAAAATGATTTTATTCCAATCCTGAGGAATGACCTATAATGTAAATCCACAACTGATTCGAATTATATTCAACCAATTACTTACCTTCAAAGACCAATCATTAAACTATTTATTATGCCAAACAAAAACTCAACACTTACCTATCGTTGGTTCAACGAAGTTTGGAACAACAGTCGTAAAGCTGCTATTGATGAATTGTTGGACACTAATGCTGTCGTCCATGGAATTGAAGGTGTCAATACTCCTGGTCCAGAAGGATTCAAAGTCTTTTACAATAGTTTTAAACAACAATTTCCGCAGGTCCACGTCGAAGTGGAGGATACCGTTAGTGAAGGAGGTTATGAAACCTCCCGCTGCACGGTTCGTGCAACTAATGCCAACAATCAAACAGTGACTTTTTCGGGTATGACATTTATACAAGTAAGGGACAACAAGATCGTTGAAGCCTGGAATAATTTTGATTTTCTTTCAATGCATCAGCAACTGGGTTTCAGGATGGCTCCAGCAGAGGAGGTCATAGCCTGATACTTAAAAAATCCTTTAGCTTAGTGTTTGTAACATAAAAGAATGGTTCGATAGTCGGATTGCAATGAATGCAAGAGACCTCCTATTAGCGTTAAATAGCCATAAATAGTATTTATTGTATCCTCAATTGAATGCAATTATCAACACAACGTACAGAGAAAGCCCTGCCTTCGAATTTCCTAACCCGTTTCTGGAAGCTTGGCATAATCTTTAACCTGCTTATGATACTGGTTTCGTATCGTTCTTGAAAGTACTAATCAAACAGCAACTATGAATTGGATTTACATTGCTGGAAGCATTTATATTCTTATCGTCGTCGCTGTTTGCCTCCGGGTTATTTATGAAACAAGGAGTGCCACCAAAACGATGGCATATCTTTTATTGATCCTTTTTATACCGGTTGCGGGTATTGTTTTCTACATTTTATTTGGTGTCAACTACTGGAAAACAAAATCGTACAATAAAAAATCAGTGGAAGATGAAAAAATGCTGAAGATCCTGAAAAAGGAAATGACAATCTTTATGAATGAAACCATCTCACCAACAGACCTGGCAGTTGAAAATAACAGGGAGCTGGCGGTTATGCTGGAGAAAGAGCTTCGCAGTCCGCTAACCCGCAGGAACAAAGTGAAATTGTTATTAAACGGGGAAGAGAAATTTCCTGAAGTATTAGAAGCTCTTCGCAATGCAAAGCATCACATTCATATTGAATATTACATTTATGAACAGGATGAGATCGGCGAACAAGTTGAAGAAATCCTGATACAGAAAGCAAATGAAGGCATACAAGTACGTTTTATTTACGATGACTTTGGAAGCCCTAATATCAAAAAGAGGAACGCAGAAAGAATGAAAAAAGCAGGTATTGAGATCTATCCTTTTCAAAAAGTATTATTTTATCTTTTAGCAAACCGGCTCAACTACAGAAATCACAGAAAGATCATTGTGATCGATGGGCAAATTGCCTTTACAGGAGGTATCAATGTCAGCGATAAATATATCAATGGCAAACCACATAAGTTATTTTGGCGGGATACGCATCTTCGTATTGATGGTCCGGGGGTTTTTTATTTGCAATATCTTTTTTTAACAGATTGGAATTTTTGCAGTGGTCAAAAATTGGAACCTGATAAATTACACTTTTTACCCTGCCCTACACATAAAGATGATTGCTTTTTGCAGGTAGCTGCCAGTGGCCCGGATTCGGAACAACCATCAGTCTTATTCTCTTTGTTACAGGCAATTTATCTCGCAAGAAAAGAAATACTTATTACAACACCTTACTTCATTCCCGGTGATAGCATTCTTGAAGCATTACGAATAGCAGCACTGAGCGGCCTTTCAGTAAAATTGTTAGTACCGGGTGTTGGTGATTCAAAATTTGTAAATGCAGCATCCAAATCTTATTATAAAGATCTGCTGTGTGCAGGAGTTGACATCTATATGTATCAAAAAGGATTTGTACATGCCAAAACGCTTGTTACAGATGGCAATCTATCTATAATAGGAACAGCAAATATGGATTATCGGAGTTTCGAATTAAATTTTGAAGTGAATGTAATTTTATACGACAAGATCTTTTCGGAAAAATTAAGGACTGTGTTTTTTAAAGATATTGAAGACGCTGAAAAAATTGATACAGAAATCTGGTGCAACCGGCCTGCTTATAAGCAACTACCTGAAAGAGTTGCCAGGTTATTTTCACATGTCTTATAAAAGCAATGTTACCGGTAGTTTCAATAAAATAAGAAATCTTCAATCGTAATTCTGAGTTTTCCAACAATCCGGACGGCTGCGATGATTTACCTTCGCTGATATATTTCAAGAATAACCTTTATATGCATGATTGATATCGTAATTGAAGCCCGTATCGCTGCCATCAGCAAATCAATGAAAGTGAAACGTATCCTCCCTTTCAGGTTGCGCAGAATGGTGGGGCCATTTATTTTTATGGATCATGCCGGGCCCATAGTGGATATCCCTTCACAACTTTCTCAACTGGATGTGCTTCCTCATCCGCACATTGGCCTTTCGACAGTAAGCTATCTTTTTGGTGGACAGGTAACACACCGGGATAGTCTTGGC
>DASTZB010000102.1:0-2766 GCA_035764525.1 Chitinophagaceae bacterium
ATAATGAATTGTAAGAGGAACGACAATCAACCCAACCAGAATACCAAGGCCCTTAATAATAAATGTCGCCAGGACGTTGCGTTTAATTTTTGTGCTGCGGGCATCTCCTTCTTTAAAGTAACTAAGAATAGAAATAGGCAGAATAGATTTCAAAATCTTCATATGCGATTGGTCAGTACTATCTTAAAATTACATTTTCTATGAATTTACTTTATCAATGATAAATTTTGCTAAAACGAATTGGCGTCAATTTAGTTCAAAAACTTTGGATCGATTTTAATTGATTTTACATGCCCAGGAATGAAAATTTGCTTAATTCTATAAAACACGGTATTTATAATATATAAAATCGGAAATTTTACTTTATGATATTTTAAAGCATCATAACATTCTTTCAGGCTTTTATACATGCCTTTTAAACCAGAATTGCTCATGCCACCGCTTCTCATTCTTACCATTATATCGGAAAGATAAACAGAAGGTATTTTAAGTTTTTCAAAAAAGCGGTACTGCATTTCATAGTCGCCTGCCATTCTATATTGAAGACTGAATAGGCCATGTTGAAGAAAAACTGAACGTCGGATAAAAAGTGCTGTATTGGGAGGTAGCCATCCTTTTTTGAATAGACCTGGTTGGAATGGAGAGGATTTCCAATATCGTTTAATTTTTGATAAATCATCTTTGTCCACATATATGATATCGCCATACACCATATCTGTTTCGGGATGCACTATAAAAGCGTCGGCAATTTTTGATAAAACACCGTTATGTTCATACATATCATCAGCACAAAGAAAACACACTACATCACCTGTAGCCATCATGATACCCTTGTTAAATGCATCATATAATCCCTTATCTTTTTCAGAAACCCATTTTAAAGATTTGTCGTTATACGTTTTCACTATATCAACTGTGTTATCAGTAGAACCTCCGTCCACAATTACATATTCCTTATCAGCGTAACTTTGGATTAATACACTTTCAATACAGGATTTGATTGTTTCCTGGCCATTAAATACAGGGGTGATTATTGTGATTTTCATTCAATATAAATACAATTCTCTGGATTTAAGCTCCATTATTTTTTTTTGGGTAATTAGTAATATCGTAAGTAACTGCTGATAATAATAATTGAAAGCCAAGTATAATTAACAAGGTTGGGATCACTACGGTTCCTGTAGGTGCTCCAATATGATTACGGGAATATTTCAAAAAATTTGTTACTCCGTAATAAATTCCAAATAGGAAAAGAGGTGAACCAACCAGTAAATAGATAGATGCTACATTAAAATCATATAAAAAATATTTTAAAATAATACGTTTTAAAAATGCGATAAAAAGTTTGAAGGGAAATTCAAATAAAGTTCTCGCAATAGATAGACCAGATTTTTCGTCACCGTACCTGGCTTTCATGGGTATGTCCTGCACAACTGCATTTATACGATATAAACGTATAAGCATGGATGACTCAAAAAAATACCGTTTGTGGATCTTGTTCAGGTCGAGATAATTCAACGTTTCACTTTTTATAGCTATAAATCCGTTATTTGGATCAAATATATTCCAGTAACCTGAAGCAGCTTTTATCATAAAACTCAGCCCAAGATTTCCAAACCTCCTGATCAAAGGCATTTTCCTTAACGCATTCAGATCCCTAAATCTGTTTCCTTTCGTGAAATCGGCTTTATCCTCCATCAATGGTTTTATCAATGCAGGAATATATGCAGGATCCATTTGCCCATCACCATCCATTTTGATCGTGATATCTGCGTTTAATTCCATAGACCTTTTATAGCCACTGATCATAGCACCACCTACACCCTGGTTCACTTCGTGCCGTATATAAATTATTTTTTTATTTTCATTTGCCATTTTTAATAAAATGGATTCCGTATCATCTTTTGAACAATCATTCACCGCAATGATGTATGAAATGGAATCCGGAATGTTCCCAATTACATCTTTAATATGTCTGGCAACATTATAGCAAGGTATGACTACAGTAATGATCATTCATCATTTGTTTTATAAATACTCAAACCACCTGCTTCAGTTAGTTTTGTCACCCAAAGGATTAAAACATTTTGTTGTTTTTGGAAGGCGGCGGTATGTTTTTGATCTGAAGACCAAGAGTGATAGGTGTTTTTCCACGTGATCTTTTGAGAACCGGGTACAGAGTTTGGTTCGCTTTCAAAAGATCTTTCAGGCACGAAGATTTCCCTTTTTATCTTATTTCTTTTCGACATCCTTCCTTCAAATTTTTAATGGAGTATTTCATGGATCGGATGTTTGATTTTGAGGCGGTAAAATATAAAAGATTCAGCAAAGCTGCAAATACAGATAGTGGGCCTACTGGCGAGTTATGGGGTTAACGCTAAAGCGATTATGTTAATCCGTCATATTTATTTAATTTGGGATTTTAGAGGACATCCATTTACTTCACAATTATGGCAAGTAAAAAGCTACCAAAGTCGAAAAGAACAAATTCAGCCTCGCCTCTTTCAAAGAAAAAAATTAAAGAAAAGAGAGATTATTCTTTGCTGTCATGGTTTTTCCTCGTGGCAGTTGTTACAGCGGTTTGTTTATGGCCGATGTTAAAAAATGAACTTACAAACTGGGATGATGAATTTTATGTGACAAAGAACGAGCTTCTTCGGGGGCCTGATTGGAAAGGCATTTTTTCGCAGCAGGTATTAGGCAATTATCACCCACTTACTATTATAAGTTATGCTTTTAATTATGCGATTTCCGGGCTTGATCCTT
>DASTZB010000103.1:0-7003 GCA_035764525.1 Chitinophagaceae bacterium
CCGTTGACATCCAGATCAAAAGATGCTTTTCTGCCAAATACAATTGCAGTGTCAGCAAGATCAATATAACTCATTTGCGGGTGTGTTTCTTGTGGTGGCGTCGGTTCTACTGTTTTACCACATCCTGTATTGATAAAAAGAATAAAAATTGCGGCGGTCCGTATACTCATAGAAAAATTTTTCAAAAATAGGTGCAGTCATTTAACAGCGAGCAAACCTTTGTATGAACGGTAGGATTTAATCTGCTTTTTCCTGATTTTGGTTGCTAATTAAATAATAGTTTACAATACTAACGTAATATTTTCGAAACTAAAGTTTGTCTGTAGTGTTCTTTCTTTCTCAAACCAATAAAGAGTATAAAAAATATAGGATCGTTATGCTTAGTTTCCCGCATAAGGCGGGACAAGTTGTAACTAAGCATCTGCTCCGAAGGAGCAGGTAATTAGATCTAGTTGATATGTCTACATAGCTCCACACCTCATACCAACGATGGGGTAAATACTTTTTTGATGTTCCGATAGTTGATAGTTTAGGAGAATAAAACGACCTCTTTTCGTTCCATGTCTATTCGTACTACACAAATCTCCTAAAGATAAATTTTTGCTGCTGGTCTGAAGGCTATTTCATCTGCCGTGTCTTGCCAGGAATACTCCACATTGAAATATTTCCTGGGAAGACTCGGTCAGAAGTAAATTATATTACCTGGTTCAAATAAGAGATTTTATTTGCCCGGCAAAAGTCTGCTGCTTGATTTTTCTATTGTCAATAATAAATGTGTCAGTACCGAATGAGACTTCAATAGTCGGAGTCTTTCCATGCCATACAAGAAAGGCCAATTTACCATCAGCAACAAGCGTATCGAGTACGAAGCTTGAATTCTGTACGGGGAAATGTTTGACAAGGCTGGAAAAAAAACCTCTTATTTCGTCAGGCCCTTTGTAGGTCATCTCCTGAGTGATTAGCACCGATTCATTTGTATAATCAGATAGCACAGCATCGAGGTCGTTTTCGATAAATGAATTTATATGACGTAAAATGAGATCTTTTGTATCGCCATCATCTATCTTGTTGCTTTTTTTTTCTTCCTTAAGTAGCTTTTTTTGAATGGGAATTAATTGTGATTTCATGATTTTCTTTTTACTTTATTTTTTTGAAGTTTATCTGCCATGAGAATAATTAAGTAGACAAGAGGTTGTCAGTTATGTCGGGGCACAAGCCCCGGACATAATGACTTTCCCTTTTATCACGCCGCTAAATTATTTAACACTATTGCCATATCATATTGTTCGACACGAAGTGATTCAGGTATTACACCATAGCGGGCAGGAATCTTCTTTGCCAGCTCAGATGTCCAGAATGCAGTCCGGGCATTTTTTGTTTCAAATAAATAGATTCCGCTTATTGCACCTGTCGTGTCTTCTGCAACATAATATTTCTGAACCAGGCCAGGTACTTTTCTGAAGTTCTCCAGATCTTCATTACAAACTTTTATTAACTCTTCCGGGTCAAGGGAAGATTTAAATTTAACTGACAATACTGCTTCTGCTTTTTTCATTTTAAAAATTTTTGGTTAATAAATATGCAGCAAAAGTAGATGCTAAGGACGCAGGTGATATAGCCTAAGAAGTTTGAAAAATCGACTCAGAAGTTTTATCCTCAACAGGTATTATTTTTGAATTTTTTTGACGATACTGGAGTGGAGTAAGCTGGTATTTTTCTTTGAATACCCGTATAAAATGTGACGTATCTTCAAATCCGCAATGAAGAGATATTTGATTAATACTTGAATCGGAAGACAGAAGCTTGTGGGCGGCAAGATCCAATTTCTTGTTTTTAAGCCAGTTCCCCGGGGTAGTGGCATAATATTGCTTAAAAGATTTTTTGAAAGCGGAAAGACTCATGTGGCATAACTGTGCATAATTCTCCAATCTAAGATTATAGGCGAAATTTTCTTCCATCACCCGGCTCATATGGTATTCCTGGTTTTGACAAAGAGAAATGAAATAATCGGTCAGAGCCCTGTGTTTCTTGTTAGAGAAGAGACTTAAAAGTAATTCTTCAAACTTTAGCTTCAATAACTGTTCATTGGGCTTTTCAGATAAGGATAAATAGGATTGTATTGAATGATAATAATTTTCTAATAATTCATCCTTATCTATGCGCAAGACGGCATCCTGACCGGAGAGGTCTATTTGGGATACGTCAAGATAAGAGGGATTGCGACTGAGAAAGTCTTTAATAAAGTCATCAGGTATAAAAATGAAAATGGCACAAAATCCGTCGTCAAAAAACTGGTGCGTGAGGTTAGCGCCTTTTTTTATAAAGAGGATGTCGCCATTATATACTTCATAAGAATGATAAATGGATTCCCAGATCTTCTTGCCGGAACTAATGAAGGCGAAATAATTATTATCAGACCAGATGCCTAACCTGGTTTCTTCTCTCATGCAGGTGTATTCTACAAACAATAATTCACTTACTTGAATTTTCGAAAACAAATTACTGTTCTTTATTGCTGAGTGAAGATTTACCATTTTTTTGTTGCGTAATTATAAAATACAGGACACAAAATTAAACTAAGTGAACTTATTTTCAGTCATTGCGGTGTCTTCCAATATCTGCAATAAGAAAATTTACACAATCTCAATCACTGCAGAGCCTTCCAAATTCCGCCCTCCGGGGGTTTTGCCCGGCAGCTGGTACAATATATAAGGAAGCAAGTGGGCAGATAGTGTTCCTCTCTTCAAATCAATAAAGAATATAAAAAAATCTTGAATTGTTACTGAAGGATCGAGACAGGTATGCCTGGTCCCCGACAAGTCGGGTTAAGTTGTGACTAGCTGGCCCATTTATATAAGTGGTTACATTTAAAATATAAATCGCATTTATTTTTGATGCTTATAATAACAAAGGCATCATGAAAAACAGAAGATTGATTAAGCGTATACTCAAGATTTTTTGCGCTGCTTTTTTTTATATGCAGGTACATGCCGGCGGGAATGCGGCAGAAGGCACCCGGGTCATTATTGTAAAGGTGGGAATTGAGAATCAAAGAATTTCTGCTGAATGGGAAGCAGCTATCACCAGCAGGATGGACAAAGATCGTATTGATTCATTTGCAAAGATAAAAAGAAAGCTTACCGATGAGGAAGCTGAGTGGGAAAAACTGATTGCATCCAAACTAACCGAATGGAACAATTACAGGGATTCGCTTACTGTTCCGTTTCAAAATATCATGTTACCTGATACTATTTTTGTGTTGCTGGGTTTCCTTGGTGATGATGATGCATTCACTTTTGAAAAACAAACCCTTTGCCTTGATCTTACAGCTTTATACAGAGTTTATGGCAAAGCAGGGATTGAAGAAAACAGCAGCAGGATCAACAGGATCTTTGCTCACGAATACACACACTTATTGCACAAAGAATGGGCAAGAAAGACAGGGTACATTTCCAAAACATTTATGGATGAAATTTTATGGGAATGTTTGTATGAGGGTATCGGCATGTATCGTTCTTTAAATCCCCGGTGGTTACCGGTAAACGATACTTTGCCCACTGTCACCCAAACTGCACTTAACGAGTTATATCCTGTTTTTACTGAGCGAATGGTCACCATTAAAAAAAATGTTGCCCTTTCAGATATTGAAAAACAAAGATTGAATGCTAATCTTTCCAGAGGTAATGTAAATAAAAAATGGGGAGCACTGCCTGTTGCTATTTGGTTGTCATGTGAAGCAAATGGAGATGAAAAAAAACTTGTTAAGTGGATAGATAAAGGACCGCAAGCGGTAATAGAACTTGCAAAAAAATATTTACCTGCTGATAATAAGAAAAAGTTTTCAGCTGTTTTCTGACATCGTTGTCGGTAGTGTTCCTTCTTTTCTTCAAATCAATAAAGAATAATAAAAATATAGGATCGTTTATGCGCGCCTTACAGGACGGGCAGGCTTAGTCTGCGTTGCGGTGTTGCGATCATTTATTTTTTTTCACTTCACTTTCAGACCTCGGGGTATTCAAATCTTCCTGCGGGAAAGGAATTTGAATGCTTTCTTTTTTAAAAGCCTCATCGATTGCCTCAATTATATCACTTTTTATTTGAGTCCAGAATTTAAAATGTTCAATCCAGAATAAGATCCTGATCTCAATAGAACCACTGTTGAAATCCTTTACTAACACCGAAGGTGCGGGATAAGACATGATCCTTTTATCTGCGGCCAAAATCTCCAGCACCAGTTTTTTGGTTTTTTCCAAATCGGTGCCATTGGCTAATGCTGTCGCTATTTCCACACGGCGGTGGCTTTTTCCCCTTGTCCAATTTATAACGGGATCACGCAGAAGATTACCATTAGGGATAATGACATCGGCGCCATCCCAGGTGGTGATCACACTGCTTCTGAAACCTATTGACTTCATTGTCCCCGATTGTCCTCCGAATTCAACTACATCTCCCACTGTGATGGGTTTTTCAAAGGCTAGGATCAATCCGCTCACCAGGTTATTCACAAGGGCTTGTAACCCAAAACCGATGCCTACACTTAATGCTCCTAAAATTATTGTCAACCGGTCCATGCCAAAACCCGCAGCAGCAAATGCCAATAACACACCAATGCTGATTATTGAAATTCGTATTAGCAGAAGCCAACTGCCAATGCCTCCTCTTTTTTCGCGGCCATCTTCTTTCCCGCGTTCGCTTGAAGCAAAAAATGTAACGATGTTTGAAATAAGGCCCGACAAGAAAAGTATCAGGAAAAAAACAAAAACACTTTGGATAGTAAAAGTTGATTGGCCAATCGTTCTTTCTTTCTCGACGAAATCGTTGAACTCAACGGCAAACTTCCGAAAGAAATAGAAACCCCGTCCAAATAAAATAAACCAACCTACTATAAGCAGGTAATAAAATACTGGCCGAGCTTTTTTGCTTACTGTTTCAAAATCGATATACAAAGTTTGTCTGCCCGGGTTTCTGTATATCCCGGCAGCGATGGTCAGCATTTCATTGATCAGCCGTATCACCCAGAAAAAAAGTATGCCATTGACGAGGCCGAAAATACCACCTGTTAAAAATGATTTCGAAAGATTAAATCTTCCATAAAGATTTGCTACGGCGGATATAAGTTCCATCAAAACGACAAAAGCTATAAAGATCAGGATACCCTTTTCTTTTAATTCTTTCCGGCGGGGACTTGATAAAAAGATAACGCCAACGATCACTCCCATTAACGACAGTAAAAGCATTCCATATCTTTCAGCCCGGGATGCCTGCAGTATGATGTTGTCAAAAACTGCCGGAAAAAACATCAGCAGCAATATAACCCAGGCAGTCCTCCAGTATTTCGTAATGAAATTCCAGAAAATGATCGTAAGACAAAGTGCTGAAATGATCCATAATGTACTCGTCAATCCAAATGGCGGCTTTGGGTAGATGAATTGGAAAGTACATAGAATAATAAACACCGATGACAAAAGGGGAAAGCGTAAAACAAGCCATTCCTGCTGATCGGCAGATGACGATTTATCAGCACGTAATTTTTTCTTCAAATTTCTTAAAAACAGCGTTAATGCCGCGATCATTAAGAAAAGGAGCGTGGTCCTGCCTGAATTATTTTTTAAATAAAAGGAAGAAACCAACCTCACTTTTTCTTTTGAGATGTCAAAAATTTCACTGAAAGGTCTTCTGAAAATTATCGGCTCCCATAGATTCGCCGTTTCGCGGTCTGTCAAAGAAGAAGCAAGATCCTCCCTGTAATTCTCCATCTCCTCGATACCATCTTCCAGCTTAATGATAACAAAATTTACCCTGGTTTGTAATAGCTGCACCTTTTGAATTGCTTTTTGAATCAGGCTATCAGCGGGTCGCATTTCATTTGTTACCAGTCTTATTTTGCTGAGCAAATTTGCGAGGCTGACCGAATCTGAAGGTAATTCAATAAGAGTACTGTCGCTGGCCAGTGAGTCAATTTGGTTCTGGAAACCTACCAGGTTTTTAAAATAGGAATCAAGTCTCTGTTTTTCAATTGCTGTTTGGTTAAGCAACTCTTGCAAGAGTTTTGAAGAAGTAGCAAGATTTCTTTCGGTTTGTGTGGTGCCTTTATTTGTAAAAACACCATCGCCGGCCACGTCATATATTCGAAGTACATAATCCAGTTGAGATGCTATACCAGCAGTATCTATTCCTTTCTCCAAGTAATAATTTGCTTTTTGGGAAACTTTCAGGATATTATCAAGGATCTCTTTTTGTCTTGCAGTGATCTTTTCGGCTTTGAACTGTTCGACGTTTTTTTTGATCTCATCTGCTAGCCGCTGTCTTAGCGGGATCAAAACTTCTTTGGCTACTGTATCGGTGATGATCGTATCATGGGCAGGAGTTACCTGCTGGGTAAATCCTATAATGCAAAATGAAGATGCAAGAACAAGCAGGAAGATGTGCAATAGCTTTTTTGGCATTACAAGCTATATTAATGATTGAAACGATTACAAAAAGCAATTGACAAGATTACGAAGAAATTGTTTCAGTTCAGTCATTGCGGGGTCTTTCCGCCGCAGTTGTCATTGGTGTTCCTTTTTTCTTCAAACCAATAGTGAGTATAAAAAATATAGGATTGTTATGGCCAATAAAATTACAATGCTTACAAGAGTGCGATGATATTCATCGGGGTTTCTCTTCGCTCAACGACTGATGGTATGAAAACAACGATGAACGGAGCTTCGCAATAGGCACTAGTAGCAATTCAGCCGGCCTAATAATTATTATGAATTTTAAATGTTGAGTGATGAAATGGGTTATTTCAACATTCATTATAGTCATACTTTCCTTTTAGTTGGCTTCCCTTCGTCAGATAAATGCGTTAGATAAGTAATGTGTTCCCGTTCGCCACATTGTTGTATATGCATTTTCTTCTTCACTCAATAAACAAGATGTTCTGCACAAGACCATAATACGGCTAATCATTAGTTGATTCGGTCCGCCGTCTTTCATTTTACTTTCGTCCCGGTAATAAAAA
>DASTZB010000104.1:0-2216 GCA_035764525.1 Chitinophagaceae bacterium
AATTTCTTTGGGCCTCCGGCGGCTAATCGCAAATACGAAACCGAAATTCAAACAAAGCAGAAATATTTTTCACCGGATAAATTTGAAAAATTTGATTTTAGCTTCTCCAGTGTGAGCAGCTCAATAAGTAAAGATGTAAGAGAAGGTACTACTGACGCGGAAGGTAATGCCAAAGAGATCTATGCAGTTCCCGATAATTTAAAAAATGTCGGCGTTTTGCAAACCACCTTTTATACAACCGTATTTGATGAAACAGGCAGACCTGTTAGTCGTGCATCTTCGATAGATGTATTTACGCAAGATGTCTTTTTTGGTATTCAATATGATGGATGGTATTATCATCCATTGAACCAGTCAGTGAAATTTATATTAGCATCAGTCAATAAAGATGGCAATGCAGTGAATGCAAAAGCAAAAATAGAAATTATAAAAAGAGAATATAATACGCATCTTGTCAATAGCGGTGGATATTTCCGTTACGAATCACAGGAAGAAATAAAGTCAATAGAAACAAGAGAACTGGTGGTTGGCGCTGCTACTTCTTATTCTTTTGTGCCAAGAATTCCCGGTCGTTATGAATTCAGAGTATCCATTCCTGGTGCCAGCACCTTTGTTAGCCAGGATTTTTATAGTTATGGTCGCTGGGGCTGGTCGGATGATAATTCTTTTGAAATAAGCAACGAGGGCAATGTGGAAATAGAGCTTGATAAAAAGGCATATTTGGCTGGTGAAAGTGTTGCTGCACTTTTTAAAGTTCCATTTACGGGAAGAATGCTCGTGACAATGGAAACAGATAAATTAGTATACTACCAATATGTGAACGTGGAAGCAACAGAAAAAAATAATCGTACTGTAAAAGTTGATCTGCCATTGACTTCTGAGCATGTGCCAAATGTCTACATTACTGCAACATTGATCAAAGCACATGAATTATCTGATCTGCCGCTTACAGTTGCACATGGATTTCAAAGCGTAAAAGTGGAAGAGAAAAGCAGGAAAATGCAGGTTGATATTGTTGCAACAAAAGCTGTTCGTTCCAAAACAAGACAAAAAGTAACGGTAAAAGCAGCACCCGGCAGTTACGTTACATTATCTGCAGTTGATAATGGCGTTTTACAAGTCAGCAATTTTGAAACGCCTGATCCATACAATTTCTTTTATCAGAAAAAAGCATTGCAGGTTACTGCGTTTGATCTTTATCCGTTATTGTTTCCTGAAATAAGAGCCAGGTTCAGCAGTACAGGTGGTGATGGTGAAATGGATATGAGTAAACGAGTGAACCCAATGCCGGCAAAGAGAATAAAGATCGTTTCTTATTGGAGCGGAATACAAAAAGCTAATGGAAATGGCGAAGCAAGTTTTGAATTTTCTATTCCTCAATTCAGCGGTGAAATAAGATTGATGGCTGTTGCATATAAGGATCAAAGTTTTGGCAGTGGTGAAAATACAATGACAGTTGCTGATCCGATTGTAATCAGTACTGCGCTGCCAAGATTCCTAAGTCCCGGTGACACAATAACAGTTCCTGTGACTTTGAGTAACACAACTGCAAAGTCAACAAATATTTCTGCTGCAATCTCAGTTGAAGGTCCATTGAAAATAATTGGAGGAAATAATCAGTCTATAGCCATTAATGCAAACAGCGAGGGCCGTGCGGTTTTCCAGGTAGCTGCTGATCCTTCTGTTGCGGTTGGTAAAATAAAGATCGCCGTAAATGGTATGGGCGAAAAATTCAATGACGAAACTGAAATATCCATTCGTCCTGCTTCGCCGCTACAAAAAATTTCAGGAAGTGGTTCTATTGCAGGAGGAGCAAATCAAAAAATCAGTATTGGCTTGAATGATTTTATTCCTTCAAGCATTGCCTACAAACTTGTAGTTAGTCGTTCACCTGCTTTGGAACTTGGTGATCATCTTCGTTATCTTGTCGAATATCCTTATGGCTGTACCGAACAAACTGTTTCTGCAGCGTTCCCGCAATTATATTATGGCGATATGGCCGACCTGATGGGATTGAATCAAAAATTAAAAACAAATGCAAACAGTAATATTCTTGAAGCGATCCGAAAAATAAAAATGCGACAAACATATAAAGGGGGTATCATGCTTTGGGATAATGATGATACCGAGCATTGGTGGGCTACCGTGTATGCAGCACATTTTTTACTTGAAGCAAAAAAAGCAGGTTTTGATGTTGACAATAGTTTGATCGAAAC
>DASTZB010000105.1:0-3084 GCA_035764525.1 Chitinophagaceae bacterium
CGATAATTCTGTAGTGAACATAACCCAGGTAAATGGAAAGTTGTGCAGCCAAAGGGCCCGGAGCCAATTGAGAGAGCGCAAGCCCCTCTTTGTAATCTTCATCTGTGATCCATTTTCTTTTTTCTACAAGGTCACGATGCATATAACCTACTAATGCCACAGGACCGCCAAAACCAATTGATCCTAATTTCAAAAAATATAGGATCAAATCTTCCAAGGAGTAACTAACCGAATGCGTCCTATCTTTTATCATTGATTCGTTTTATATACCTGTAATTCTGCAGCATTATTACCATTTGCTCTTGCAGCTAAAATGAATAATTTAAAAGTTGGGATTAACAGAGATGTTCTTGCGCCAATTCTTGTAGCAATTTTGGCGATCTGTTTTATTTCAGGCTTTTGCCATTGGTAAATAGTAATGAATCCGCCTCCGCCACTTGCATAAATCTTTCTTTCAATCTCATCAAAATAAATATCATCTACATCACTTACCAAATTTGCTTTAGCTAAAATAGTTCCCGAATGTTCGTCCATCGCAACCAGCCTGGATGGATTCCTGTATCCAACGAAAAGAATATGATCAGCTGTATCTATTGCCAAAGGGAAGTTTGATCGGTAATCAACTGCATTCCATGTTGTGATTACTTTAAATGAACTTAGGTCAGCAACCGCGATTTGATGGACATCAGGAACATTGATGAAAACTTTATTTAACCTTTTATCTATTTGAAAACCTTCGGGATGGCCGGTTAGTTTTATATCACCTGTTTGTTTATGCAGTTCCGCATCAATAACAGCGATGCCGCCTTCACCATAACCGACATAGATGAGCTTATTTGTTGAATCATAACGAACATCGTCGGCATCTGAAGAAAGATGTATGGTAGCAGTTTTTTCAAAACTGTTGGCATTATAGAAATAGCAGTCTCCATTTCCCCCACAGGCAATAAAAATTTCCTGCTGTTGTGGTATATAAGCAACACCTTGTGGTTCATCAACAGCTTTGATGCTATGCAAGACTAATCCTTTAATTATATCCACTACTTCTACGGAATTATTTCCTAATGCAGCCACATATACAATTCTGTCTTTCATATTTACATCCATATGATCTATTCGACCTTTTACAGAAGGCAGGGGTATAGCCTTTTCTAACTGCAGTTGATCCGACTGCTCTATGGTAGTTGAACAATTTAGTAATATAGCCGATACTATAATTACCGTTGTATATTTTTTATATAAATGCTTAATCATAAAAAAAGAGATTCCACGTGTGTTTTCTTCCTGTACAAAATTAGACCAACTATATAAGGCGTCATATAATTTTAAACCCAATATCAAACTGCTCCAGATCATTTCTAACATTACTTATTCTTATCAGCATTATTCAGCAAGCCAGCCAACAGCACCGTCTTCTAAATAAAAGACTTTGGCAAATCCCATAGCAGAAATTGCTTTAGCTGCATTTTGCGAACGTTCCAGTCCTTTAGTACAGATACAGACAATGGTATCGTTCGTGTCAAGTTTTGCAATATTTTCAGTAAATGTTTCTGCCGGAATATTTAATGAGCCCGGCACATGCATTTTTTCATATTCCGCTGGTGGACGTATATCAATAAGCTTTACAGTATTGTTTTGTTGTTGCAGTTCTTCGATCTGTTGTTTGGTAATTGGTTGTAGCATGAAAGTTTGTTTTATAAAAGTTTAAGTCAGGTATCTGAAAAATTCAAACTCGTTCCAATTTTATTTATCAGCGCTTTTTCATACACAATAGTTGCTGAAGCTACGTCCTGCAAGGCAGTTCCAGTACTATCGAAAATAATTATCTCTTTATCTGATTCACGTCCCGGTTTCTGTCCCGTAATTATTTGTCCAAGCTCAGCATGAATACTATCAACAGTTGTCAATCCCTGTTTTATCGCATGATGAAGTTCTCCAATCGTGGCAGATTGCTCTGCCATATCGACTACAATCTTATTTTTGGCAATTAGATCTGAAAACAATTCCTGTTTCTCTTCACTATCAGATCCCACAGCTGCTATAAAAGTTCCCGGCATTATATCTTCTGCATGTATAAATGGTTTTTTGGAAGGAGTACAAGTAACACAAATATGACTTTGGATAAGTGCATTATGCAGATCGTTTGCTGTTATTGAAATGACTTTTATTTCATTTGAAAACTCCTGAGTGAGCTTTTCTGCCTGTAACGGATCAATATCAAAAGCATAAATCAATTCAAGTTTTCTCACTTCCATTAATGCTTTCAGAGAAATTTTCCCCTGGTTACCACATCCGCAAATGGTAGCTACCCTGGCATCCGGTAATGCAAGATATTTTGCTGCTATACCAGTAGCTGCTCCTGTCCTTAAAATTGTTATTTCAATTGAATCAATCAACGATAGAAGTCGTCCATTTCTACCGTCGCAAACAATAATAACTCCCTGGATAGTAGGAAGACCATATTGTATAGAATTATTGGGAAAGTTAGCATTGGACTTTGCAGCAAAGTATGTTTTATCTGATTCCAATACACCGGCCTTAATATGAAAACCTCCATTGTCAACATGAATACCCAATACTTTCGGAGCCATCATTTTTCCATTGGCATATAAGCCAAATGCGTTTTCAACCGCATCCATGCATTCAGTAATGGTTAAAAGATTGGCTACATCCCTGCGGGTTAAAAGTAAAGTTTCTGGCTTCTCCATTGTGAATTAAAGGCGCAATGTACTTGCACGGAAATCTTGAAAATAGAATGAAAATAACTTTTTGTACCCCAATTACTTTTTGATCTTTACGAGGTGCATTTCATTCGTTATAAAGCTCTACCGCTTTTTTGATCTGGCTATATCCCAGATTCCCGTTCTTAACTTTGGACATCAAGCTATCATTTGAGTTAAAGAGCTTGCTAAAGTAATCCCTGAAATTCTTTTTAGTTATTAAATCTAATTGAGTTGTCATCGCAGCCAAAAGATAAAAATCTCCCCGTTTTCCGTCCATGGTTTTTACAAATCCAACTACTTCAACACCGTTATAAATTTTTTCACCACTGTAGTCAGTGATCTTCTTGTATAGCGTCGCTTT
>DASTZB010000106.1:0-10422 GCA_035764525.1 Chitinophagaceae bacterium
GGTGTGTTATATACTCCTAATGTTTCAATGGGATGGGATGCAAGCTCACGATGCATCCAATCAGATAAATTTGAAGCAAGGGCATACCCTTGGATGGCTGTTGTGATGGGAAACACACCGGACTTATTTAAAAATTTCTTACTGGAGGCCAAAAAATTTTTAGATATATACAATCCCAAACATAAAATAGTGGTACTCAATTCATGGAACGAGTGGACAGAAGGAAGTTATTTGTTGCCCGAAAAGAAATATGGAGATGCCTATTTGAAAGCGGTAAAGGCTGTGTTTGGAAGTAACTAAATTATCAGAACACAATATTATATGCTAAATACAGCGGCAAGAGATATTGTGAACAAACTGAAAAATAGCCAGTAGAAGAAATAATAACTTACAAGTAAACAACCATAATAAAAGAAAATTTCAATGATGAGTAAAATAAGCAGGAAAATAATCAAACCCGTTCTGTTACTAATAACAGTTTTAGTGGCAAACAATTTACAGGCGCAGGAAATATGGAATTCATATTCCCACACTATTAGCGAACAAGGATACACCGGACATAAATTTCGCTTAAAGGCTTTTATCAGAACAGAAATCGAAGATGCTGCTGCTTATGCCCAATTATGGATAAGAGTTGACAAAAATGCTTTTAGTCCAACACATTTTGGTAAGCCAATACGATCAAACGACTGGAAAGAATTTTTGATTGAAGGGACTGTAGATAGTGTCTATTCACAAATTGTATTTGGGTTTATTAGTGTATACAATGGTAATTTTTATCTTGACGATCTTCACTTTGAAATTGAAACTGCAGAAAAAAAATGGAAAACTATTTACAGCACAGATTTTGAAAATGATTTTGCAGACTGGAAAAAGGGAATGAACAGCGGAAACACAGCTATAAATCCCCTCTTTAAAGGAGAGCTCCACAATGGAAAAGCAAAAAGTGGTAATCAATGCTTCTTGGTTTACAGCAGAGGCGTTCCCAATTATGGCGCCAATAACGTCGGGAAATATGCAGAAGTAAATGGGATTAAACTTTATTATGAAGTATATGGCGAGGGACCCCCTCTCGTTGTATTACATGGAAACGGAGGCTCAATCAGTGGCGGATCCCTGCATTATCCGGAGTTAATAAAAAAGTATAAACTCATCGCCATTGACAGTCGGGCACAAGGCAAATCCACAGATACTGATCTGCCCCTCACTTATGAATTAATGGCGTCTGACGTAAATGCTTTATTGGAGGAATTAAAAATTGATTCAGCATTCGTATGGGGTCAAAGCGACGGTGCAATTTTAGGATTGATTTTGGCAATGAACTCTCCCCGAAAAGTTAAGAAGGTATTGGCCTTCGGCGCTAATATTCAACCTGACACAACGGCGTTATTTTCGTGGGCCGTAAACGCTATTGCCAAGGACGCAAAAGATAATCCTAATCCAAAAACAAAAAAACTTAATCAGTTAATGCGGGATCACCCAAATATTCCTTTTACCAATCTTTCTAAAATTAATATACCTGTATTGATTATGGCAGGCGATAGAGATGCGATTCGTCCAGAGCATACGTTAAAATTATTTCAAAACATACCAAAGTCTCAATTATGTATTTTACCCGGAACTACACATGGAACTGCCTGGGAAAAACCAGATCTATTTTTACGAATATTGACTGATTTTTTTGATAAGCCATTCACTATGCCGTCATCAAATTATCTGTTCAACTAATTATTATCGGCAACGACAAAAAGATTTTCAGTAGAAGAATAAGTTGACGGGTAGGCAAGCATAACCAAAACTAATTAACATGGAGCCACTCACCACTACTGCAAACAAATGGACATTTACGCAAAAGATCTTCTTCCGCTTTTTCTTTGTCTATTTTGTTTTGTATTGTTTCCCTTTTCCAATTGTTTCATTTCAACTTACACAGCCACTTATCTATCCGTTTACTGAATTCGTGGAATGGCTTGTTCCAAAAGTCGGCAGGCTGTTCTTTAATGTTAGCCTGGAAAATCCCTCTTACTTTGAATACAGATTTGGCGACTTTGTTTTTGAAGCGATTTATCTTTTTATAATCACTGTGGTCGCCTTGATGGTCTCACTGGTGTGGAGTGTGATGGACAGGAGACGGTTGAATTACGAAAAACTTGAGAGATGGTTTTTGCTTTACATACGTTATTTCCTCGCTTTTAAAATGCTTGTCTATGGTATGCATAAAGTCATTCCCTTGCAAGGTGGGTTCATCACAGCCTCCACATTGGAACAGCCATTCGGAATGATGGAACCGTCCAGCCTGCAATGGAATTTTCTTGCTTATTCAAATGCTTATAAAATATTCACAGGATTAGGAGAATTGCTTGGTGGTTTATTGATTCTTTGGCGCCGTACTGGGACGCTTGGTGCCCTGATCCTGACTGCTGTGTTGAGCGTAGTGGTAATGATTAATTTTTGTTTTATAATGGTTGTCAAATCCTCTTCATCCCATTATCTATTCATTGCATTTATTATTTTATGGAATGACAGAGAGAGGTTACTGAATATACTTATATTTAATAAGCCAACTGTGTCCAGGGTATATCCTCCATTGATCAAATCCCGCAAATGGATGAGGTTCTTCTCTATATTCCTCATTACCCTGGTTATGTGGATGCTGTATCAACATATCAGTTGGAATCATTCTAACTGGAAGCGATGGTCCACCTTTTCACACCGGCCTTTGTATGGAGTATACACTACAGACTATTTTATTCGCGGCGATGATACAACGCTTCCGTTGCAAACAGACAGTCTTCGATGGAAAAGAATCACAATAGCTGGTGTGTTTTCGCCCCAGGTTTATATCCATCTTTCTACTGATTCGGTCATCAGCAGCCGGGTTCAGACTGATACAGTTCAAAAAACAATTCAATTTGAAATAAAGAAGGATACTTTAAAGATGAACTGGTCACGTCCCGATTCCAACCATCTTTTCTTTTCTGGCAAATGGAAAAACGATTCTATAAAAGTGATGATGAAAAATTATGATCTTAATAATTATCCGCTATACCGGGAAAAATTTCAATGGATTTATGATTAATAAATAAAGCGTAAACTAACTACTATGACCACCACACTGCAGCCACTGCTACAAAACCAGCGAGACACGAACCTTGACATACTTCGCGGTATTGCCATGGCCGGAGTATTGTTTGTTTTTTGTGCCGGTGACATTGGCATTGCTGAAACCTATACTAATTCGCTTATGGATGACGCTATTAAGTGGTTTAAATGGATAATGGTTGAAGAAAGAATGTATAGCATGTTGATCCTGGTTTTTGGAATCGGTTTTAGTGTCCAGTTTCAAAAAGCGAAACAAAAAGGAGAATCGCTGGTACCTGTATTCTTAAGGCGGCTGGTTGGCTTACTCCTGATTGGTTTTATACACGCGGTATTTATAAGTAGCAGAGATATTCTTTTTTTCTATGGCATAGCAGGGTTTGCATTATTGCCTGCAAGGAATTTTAGCAACCGGCAATTATTGATCTATATACTCGTGGCCCTGTTGATATGGTTAAATTTGCCTGCTCTTCTTCATGCATTTGGCATTCCACCGGTACGATTAGGTTCATGGGTTCCGCCAAATGACTATGCTTCCTACCTGGAGTTCAACTGGCAATTCTTTAAGGGGTATCACCAGTTCTACGGTATTTACTTCGATATGCTCTTGTCCTTTCTTTTAGGGTTTTATATTGGTAAGTCAAACCTGTTAAGGAAGATCGAATCAAACAGGAAGTTGCTTTTTAAAATATTGGTAATTTCATTTATTCTTACTGCAGGCTTGGCAGTCTTTCAATATGGCTGGTTAGAAAATGGAGGTTATGAAATCATTACAAAAAACATCAAAGCCAATGCGCTCAAAAAATTGGTAGGGATGAGTTTAAGGTTGGTATGGAAAATTGCAGAGCTTTCGTTTGTGTTGTTCTATGCCTCTTCATTAATCGCCGTTAATTCATCAAAAGTTGGACAAAGATTATTTAAACCCCTAGCCGCATTTGGCCAAATGGCGTTGAGTAATTATCTCATTCAATCAGTCTTGCTTGTACCTTATGCTTTGTGGTTTGATAAATACAACAATATGCCTCCATTCAAAGGAACCATTTTATTTATTGTTGTATTTGTTTTTCAATTAGCATTCAGCTACTGGTGGTTGAAAAACTTTCGCTTTGGACCTTTTGAATGGTTGCTGCGATCATTTACTTACTGGAAATGGCAACCGATGAAGAAGAAAGAATTCAAACAACACAATTAGGCTGAATTTAAAATACAACCAACACATGACCACCACACCAAAACCTGCTTCCCCCAATCAGCGTATTGATGTGCTGGACATATTACGTGGCATCGCCATTTTCGGAATGATCATCGCTCATTTCGCCGGTGATAATGTTACATCGAAAGCAGATATTGTAACTGATAAAATCATTACACTATTTGTATATGATCGTTTCCATACCATTTTTGCCATTCTTTTTGGAGCAGGTTTCGCCATACAATTTGCCAGGGCCAAAGCAAATGATGAAAAATTTGTTCCCCGTTACCTGCGTCGTCTCTTGGCACTTTTCTGCTTCGGTCTTATTGCTGAAATTGGTTTGGGTTTTCCAATACTTGTTGAATATTCTATATGCGGGCTGTTACTGTTGATGGTTAGAAAATGGTCCACGAAAGCCCTTACCATCACTCTTTTGATCAGTATTGTTTCAACCCACTTGTATTATGCTGCTTCAACCACTATTTACTTATCAAAACATAGTGTTGAGCAGTTTAAAGCACGGCAAAAGGAAAGGATAAATATTTTTAAACAAAGACGGGAGCAGGAAGAGATGGAAAAAACAACAACAAATTATTTAACCGTTGCCACCATCCGGGTGAAGAAGCTTTTGAATCGATATTCAGAACCCCTGGCGTCGCTGGTTGGCCTTATACCCTATGATTTTGTCTTTTTCCTTGTTGGCTTTCTCGCAATGCGTTTGAAAGTATTTGAACACCCTCTTAAAAACCGACGATTGATCCTATCACTAATGGGCTTTGGAATTATTTCCTGGGTACTTACTTATTGGGTACTGCCTTCTCTTATTCCAAGCGGGCTTCAATACTCATATCCAAATATTTCCTTGATTAGAGAGATCTTCAACTTTACTTTAAGGTGGTCAGTATTTCGTGACACATGGCTTTCGCTTACCTATATCGGGGCTATATTGTTACTGACTGCTTACAGTGCCGCCTGGATGAACCGCCTAAAGCTTTTTGGGTGGGCCGGCAGAATGGCTCTAACCAATTATATGCTTCAGGCAACCATTGTAAGTCTCTTGACATACAATTATGCATTTGCAGTACTTCCGTTTCCTCAACGTTATGTCCCTCTCTTATCAATATTGCTATTTGTATCACTTGTATTCTTTAGCCGTTCCTGGCTCACCCGCTACCAGTATGGACCATTGGAATGGATATGGCGTTCATTCACCTATTGGAAATGGCAACCGATGAAGAAGAAAGAAACAATTCAAAATACAGAAATGACTTTATAAATAAACAACCACTATGACTCCATTTTAGCTGGTAACTTTCTGCGGCGATGTATCAAGGATAATAGCAGTAATGCTCAGCCCCGATCGGCTGAATAAATTTCCAGCTTAACTGATTTTCTTACCAGAAAATAATTCTGAGTAAATTTAAACATGCAAAGAACCGTCCTCATTCTTGTACACTTTTTTATTTGTACAATTTCATTTGCACAATTGTACCCTTTTGTTCATTACACACCAAGGGAAGGACTTGTGAATAACAAGGCAAAATTGATATTCCAGGACAGCAAAGGGAAATTATATGTTGGTACTTTCGGAGGGCTAAGCATATATGATGGCAGCCGCTTTACCAATTTTGATATTAATAATGGCTTAGGCAATAATCTTATCAACGATATTGTAGAAATGGGCGACGATTCGGTATGGGTATTGGTCAATTCTCAAAAAATAAATTATGTAGTAAATGGCCGGCTCAAAACCTTTATACCCGCCGATAATTTCACACCGGTCATAAATAAATTAATAAAATGCAGTGATGGTTATTATTATGCAATTTGTGATGAAGGTTTATTCCGATTAGAGGACAGGAAATTCATAAAAATAGATCTTTCAGGACTGCCTGAAGGAATCGAAGGTATATCGTTAAATAAGGCAATTGAATTCGATAAGAAATTATTTATAGTTTCTGATCCTGGTTATAAATACAATGTCGGCAATCTTTTGGTTTATGATCTCATTAAAAAAAAATTGATTGCTTACAAGTTAAGAGTTAATGCGATTTTATTATTTAGCCCTGCAAAAGACCAACTGTGGATCGCAACATATTCCAATTTTTATATTTTTAATGGATTAGAGGGAAACAATATTTTAGTAAAGCCTTTTCCCTATTTAGACCATCATTTTCCGGAAGGTATTATACCCCGCTTTATTTACAAGGATCGCCAAAATAACTTATGGCTAACAACAGAACTCAAAGGGCTATATAAGATCGCTCCCAACGGTGATATAACCCTGTTCACCAAAGAAAACGGGTTAACTATAGATTTTCAGTCCTCTGTTTTACAGGATCGTGAAAACAATATGTGGTTCACAAATGAATACACTGGTCTTTGCAAACTCTCGAATCAGCAACTGGTTTATTATCCCGAATATAAACCAGGGCTTACAGTAAATGATATTTCAGTAACGCCTTCCACTGATTCGGTGTGGTTGTATGATGGAGATCATGGCGTGGCCTGGCTTGCGCTTCCTCACGGACACTCAAAGAAATTTTCATTCAGACCATTAGGTGGCGGAAGATTTCTTTTCGCAAAAAAAGGATTTATAACAAGTGCCTATAATATTTTTTGGTGGGACAGGAATTCGGGAGAACAACCCGTATCGCTTAAACCCTTTTATACCGACACATTATCAGGATTTACCGATGCACTTTTAGATAGCAACGGAAACCTTATAACAGCTTCTACAAAAATTATCGCTTTTATTGATGGCAAGATCTTAACCGAATCGTTCGACTACATGACCGATCAATTTACACTTGATAAAAAGAATCGTATTTGGGTAGCGCCCAGAAGCAACAAATTATTTTGCGTCGGGATCTCCGGTCATGGTAACGATGCTAAACTAACGCTTCTGAAAAAATTTGAGTCAATAACTACCAATAGCCCCCGGTCGATAACAACCGATCGCGACGGTAATCTTTGGATCGGTACAAGAGGCCAGGGGCTTTTTTATTTTTCGTTAAACGGCTTAAACATAAGATCGGTAAAAAACATCACGACTAAAGACGGGTTATCTGAAAATTTTATTATGCGGCTTTTTTGCGATCGGGATAATAATATCTGGGCATGCAGCCCTACCGGTCTTGATAAGATCAAAATTTCGAACAATAATCTTTTGATAGAAAATATAACCAAGAGTAATAACCTCTATTTTCCAGCTTCAAAAGTTGAGCAGGCTGCCAATGGTATGATATGGATATTGACCACGGCAGGTATCATTACTTATGATCCAAACAGGCCCGCTGTAACTGATTGGAAACCGAAAATTGATTTTTTTGATATTGTTTATAGCAACAAGGGCGAAAATCCCATCCCCGGAAACAGGGAATTAAAATATTTTCAGAACAACCTGGCTTTTCATCTTTCGGCGCCAACTTATATTGATGAAAAGCAAACACGATTCAGTTATATGCTTGAAGGAAGCGGCAATGAAAACTGGAGCGAACCTTCAACCAATACATCGATCAATTTTGTGAACCTCTCACCCGGCGAATACACCTTAAAAGCCAAAGCAATATTTCTTCATGGTTTGTACCCGATTGTAGAATCGTCTTTTTCTTTTACAATACTGCCTCCCTGGTGGCTGACCTGGTGGTTCAAATCTATAGTTGCCCTCGTTATAAGCGGATTAGTTCTACTGGGTGTGAGATTTTATATCAAACGTAAACTTGAATTACAACGTGTGACGCTTGAGAAAAAACAAGCTATCGAAAAAGAAAGAACAAGAATAGCAACAGATATGCATGATGACCTTGGCGCCGGGCTTTCACAAATAAAATTTTTGAGCGAAGCGATCGGGATGAAGCGGCAAAAACATTTATCGATCGAGGAAGAAGTAAGCAGTATCAGGAGTTTTTCAGACGAAATGATCGATAAAATGGGTGAGATCGTTTGGGCATTGAATGAAAAAAATGATACATTGAGTGACCTGCTTTCCTACACACGATCTTATGCCGTAGAATATTTAGAACAAAATGGAATTAAATGCCATGTAGAGGAGCCTGACAATATCCCCCAGCTAAATGTAAGCGGTGAGTTCAGGAGGAATATTTACTTAACCGTAAAAGAATCTTTACATAATATTGTAAAACATGCACAGGCTACCCGTGTATCTATAGATATAGAGATCGGAAAATGGCTAATGATAAAAATAAGTGATAATGGTATTGGATTAGATAACTCTACCCCAGGCGAATTTGGTAATGGTCTCATAAGCATGAAAAACAGGATGAAAGAGTTGGGAGGAAGTTTTGAAATTGTGAGCAAGATTGGAACGGAAGTAAGGATGAAGGCGCCCATAAATCATTAACTTTCGTCATATTGTCCATCACTTAATTGTGGCTTAATTTCGAATATGAGCATATCAATAGCTATTGTTGAGGACCTTGATGTAGTAAGAAATGGATTAAAAGATTTCATTTCACTTAGTACAGACTTTCTTGTAGTGGGATCATTTAAAACCGGTGAAGAGGCGCTTCAGAAATTACCCGAAATAATACCTGATATTGTGATCATGGATATCAATCTGCCGGGCATGAATGGTATTGAATGTATACGCCAGGTCAAAGATAAAAGTCCTGGCACGCAATTCATGATGTTCACGGTTTATGAAAATGATGATAAAGTTTTTGAAGCTTTAAAAGCCGGTGCATCAGGTTACTTATTAAAAAACACAGGCCTGTTGCAAATTGCAGAATCCGTAAAGGAATTACATGAAGGTGGCAGTCCTATGAGTGCCAATATCGCCAGGAAGATGGTAAATCTTGTTCGTGGTGATAGTGATAAAAAAACTCCCTTCCTCGATATTTTATCAAACAGGGAAAAAGAAATCTTACAGTTACTTGCAAAAGGTTTACTGTACAAAGAAATCGCCGAGCAACTGGGTATTACTACCGGTACAGTACGCATACATATTCATAAGATCTACGAAAAACTCCATGTGCAAAATAGAACCGAGGCGATCAATAAGGCGTTTGGGAAGTGATGGTCTATTTTTATTTCGACTTATCATTGGTGCCGCTGTGAGAGGAATCACTACTTATTGGAGTAACTTGTTCAGATTTTGTTGATTCTTTGATAGGCTTCTGGAGATACACTTCTTTCGCTATATCTGCAAACCATCCAATAATGAACCCAGCTGCTGCAATTAGCAGCCAATACCTTTCTTTCCACGATTTTTTTTCTTTCTTGTAAACAACATACCTATTATTACTTTCCTTCAGTTCATATTTGCCCGTATTACGCATCTTATACGCAATGTCTCCAATAAAATTTGTGTTACCGTGCGGTTCTGGGCATTGCATATCGTTATGAACAAAGTCATTCATAACTACAAATTCATTCTCAATAAGGTATGACTCAGCATGGGATATTATGTCTTCTTTATCACTAATTCTTATTGTCGGCTTTATATATGGCTTTTTATTTTTGAGAAAAGTCATAACTTCTGATTAGTATTTAAATATTATTCTTTAATCATTAAAAAGCCTGCTTAAAGGATTACCGCTTCGGCAATACCACTAAGATAAACTGTATATACGAAAGATTGATACCTGTATCTCATTCCCCCGAAAGTGGTATCTCAATTATTTTCGCTTCAGAAACTTTCGTCATATCTACTCAAACATGTGTTTGTTATAAGATTCATAACGCAATTCTAAATTCTTGTTTAATAATCTTTAACGCATTGAAACACGAGGTTAAAAAAGGTTACAGCCAATCACATCTTTCTCTCTAAACTTTTGTCATATTGTATTCGGCTCTTCTCAATTCTATTTTGCATACTGAAATTTTTTCTAAACCAAAATCGCAAAAAATCATGTCCACTCACCTTCAGCCGCTATCGGCATCAAACCGGGACCGCAACATAGATATCCTTCGTGGATTTGCACTCGCAGGTGTGCTCTTTATGTTTTGTGTAAGTGATAACGGCCCTTCTTATGGTTATAC
This sequence comes from Chitinophagaceae bacterium, assembly GCA_035764525.1. GTDB lineage: Bacteria > Bacteroidota > Bacteroidia > Chitinophagales > Chitinophagaceae > VBAS01. Next base: position 10,295 of record DASTZB010000106.1, read on the forward strand.
CAATTCGCTTTCTGATGAGATAATATCATGGTTCAAATACATCTTCATAGAAAGCAGGATGTACACGATGCTTATTATCATTTTTGGAATTGGCTTTCATGTACAATTGGAAAAAGCAAAGCAGCATG
>DASTZB010000107.1:0-14470 GCA_035764525.1 Chitinophagaceae bacterium
TTTGTATTTTTCTCTGTTGTCGTTACTCCACCCGGTTGTAACAGTTTTGCTTTAATTGCTTCAGAAGCTTTCCTGGCTTGCAAACTCAGGTAATCAGGTTTGCTTTCAAAAAAACAGAATGGGTACATACCTGCGGGAGTAACTTCGCTAAGTATCCGCCGTGTTTTGAAATTATAATCACAGTAATAATTCAGCTTTGAGTTCCAGCAATATTTATCAATAGCTACCCTTCTTCTCTCTGCTTTTTTTCTGTAGTCATTTGCAAGGCTATCTTTTCCTCCGGCCTGGTATCCTTTTGAAATTGCATATTCAAGATTGATCAAAAGAGCATTCAGGTCAACAGCAATATAATTTGTGACTTGAATTGAAGTAAGATTTTTTCCATCAGCAAACCAGCGGTTGCTGAAATCAATCCCGCTTTCAGCACCTGCACGCAAGTGCTTATACATTTCAATTTTATTTCGCTTTGATCTTGCAGCAGTTTCAAAATCCTCCTTCCAACTTTCCTGTCTTGGCACATTGCTGTCATCCCAATAACGATTTAAAACAGTTCCATCTTTCAGTTTTACCACACGACGATATGCTTGCCCAACTTTTAATTTAGACGCTCCATCCATCCAGAATTTATATTCTTTTTCTAAAGCCGGAAGGAAGCTAACATATACATTGTCTCCTTTAATCGTGGCAAGCAACTGAACCATTGCGGCAAAGAACGGCGGTTGCGAACGGCCGATATAATAACTCCTGTTTCCATTAGGAATATGTCCATACGTTTCGATGAGGTAAGCAAAGTTTTTGATCATGTTCTCGATCATTTCTGTTTCACCGCTTTCTTTTAATCCCAGCATAGTGAAATAAGAATCCCAATAATAAATTTCGCGGAAACGGCCACCGGGGACTATATAAGAATATGGCAAGGGAAGTAATGAGCTTCCTTCGGTTTTTTTATCCGGCTCACGTCTTAATGCGCCCCAAAGATTTTTAATATGCATGACCACATCTTTTTCCTGCTGTATATAATTAATAGTTGGCGGGGCAGGTGGCAAATCAAAATTCTCCTTTACAAAAAGCTCCAGTGAAAACTTTATCGCCGGATTTTTTTTAATAGCGAGATAATCTTTTACAATGTCTTTTGGATCTCGTTTAGGTACACAGTCAACAAATGTTTTTCCATCAGGGAAAATTTTGGACATCTGTACATCTTTGAATAATTCGCCATAAACCTGGTCGGGAGTTTGCACGTTTGTTTGCGCTGAGATCGCTCCAAATGAAAAAAGAGTGATGAGGATAAGTGTAGTTTTTTTCATGCCCGTAAAATTGACTTTAAAGATACAGGAACCACCCGGACAACAGGAAAACTACAGCGACAACCTAATGCAAGGTGCCGGGGTTAAAAGTTCGCCAGCTATGCCAGAATTCCTGGGAGGCCGGTAATGGCTTCAATGAAAATGAAGTATCAATTCCCTTGCCATCAATTCTGTATTTATGGTTATCAAATAGCAACGTGTCGCCACTCAAACTGAAAGCTGAGTTAGCATTCGGTCGTTGAAATGCAAAAAAGCTTTTGTCATTTCCTGACAACACTATCAAAACGGGAGTGGCGCCAATTTTATCCTGTATCAATTTTTCTTTTTTCAACTGGTTCCAATCGTAGGCTTTACTTTCTTTTCCAGCCTTCACGCCAATCACCCATGATTTATCTTTCCATGATAAACTATCGGTTCCTGTTAATTTACTTTTGCTGGCGCCGCTTTCAAACTTAAAAGTGCTGTCATACGATTTTATAAAGTTTGTGTCTGCCTGCATAATGAGCGAATTAGGATTTAATTGCAGCCAATCTGCCAATGACGTTTGTGTACTGTATACTTCTGGTAACTGTTGTCCTTTTAAGTCACCAGTAATTGCTTCACCGGTAACTTGTCGCCACCAGCTTTTTGTAGTAGCATCTTCCAGCATAGCGTTAAAATGATCCATGCCGACAAGTCTGAACTTTTCTTGCTTGCCATTCACGATTGGTTCGAATACACGACCGGTCCTGCATACTGTACAATATGTTACCATGATAGGCTTGCCACCCACGGTATCCTGTATATGATGATGATAACCCAAAAATCGGATCGGATAAGCTTTGGCTTCACCATTGATTGAAACACCAATCACTAACCTGTTTGAATTAACTTTATTTGATTCTGCACTTACAAGCAACAATTGTTTAGGCTGTTTAAACATGGCATCAGCGGCCATTACAAAATTTGCCATATAAATAACAGCTGCAACGATAGCAATTGGAAAAAATAATAACCATTTTCTTTTCCATTGCGATTTAAACAAGCCGAGAAAGATCATTGCAGCAAACAGACCCCTGAATATCCAACGCCGTTTATAAAGAAAGTAGGCAAGATCAATACTGTTCATTTGCTGGCTGCCGGGCATCGGCATAATAAAATAAACATTCGCTATTTCAAATAGCAGTAAGCCGATCAAGCCAAGCCAAAATATTTTTTTCATATAGTTGAATGTATAATTTCTATTGATTACTTTTTTTTAAATGATCATATCCCTGTGGCAAACGGGTATAGCCATGGTCTTTTAATCGGTGACCAAGCCTTTCATAAAACGCTGGATCAGCAGGTGTAAGAGTCGAAAGCCCATCTACATAACGATTATAAAAACAAAACAAAGCCGCTATTAAAACTGTATCATGAATTTCCAGGTCAGTCGCTCCGGCATCTCTTGCATTTTGTATTGATTCAGGTGTTACGCTTTTACCACTTTCCTGTACCTGTGCCGCAATCGTTAATAAGGCTTTCATTTTATCACTTACAGGTGCAGTAGCTATGTTCTCTTTTATCCTGGCCGATGTATTTTCTTCTTCCAATAAAATATTTGCAGCTGCCGTATGTGCAGTAACACAAAATGTACATTGATTGCGATGCGATACAATTGTTGCGATTAATTCTCTTTCACCTTCGGTTAAAGTGGAAGGGCCACGCATGAGAATTTGAGTTAATTCACGAATAGGAGTTCCGGTATCTATTCTGTATTCCAATAAACCGGTAATACCAGGTAAATGTTCTTCGAGAGTGATATAAGGCATAATCAGTAATTAAGTAAATTTTAAACAAATCATGGAAAGAACAATATTCTGTAAAATTAAAAATAAACCCCTGCGTAGAAACGAAGGGGTTTTATATGCTTATATTATGTCCTATTATAAAACGTAAATAAATTATTCTGCACCATCAGTTCTTGCTCTTGCTTTTGCATACTCGCCAACCTTATTACCAGATTCAAGTCCTTTTTCACAATCACTTCGATAGTGAATAGCTGCATACATCCGTGACAACGATGCTTCTTTTGCCATATCTATGTATTTAGTGGCATTTGAAGGAATGATATGAGCCAATATTGTTGCAGCAGCTGCACTGAATGTTGAGTGACCGGATGTATAAGATGGAAAGTTTGGTAAACCTGTTACAGTTTTTATCGTATTATTCATTTGAGGTGGACGTGGATTGAAATAAACATATTTTGCATCCCAGCAAACAATAGCAGCATCCATCATAGCCATATTAAGTAATGCCATGTTTCTTGCCCATCTTACTTCACTGAAATTTTGTTTTACAAAATCTTCAGCAGCTATCTGGTTCCAGTGACCCGGAGGTGTTGGTGTGCTGATGCCATCAGCCCAGTAGTGAGCAATAGCTCTTTGCTCGGGAGTAATGCTCGTACTGAAATGACGGATCTCTTCCAATTCATCTTTGAATTTTTGTGATGAAGTTGATGGTGGTGCAGGAGGACGAATCGTTGTTACCATTGTTATTGAATCAAACAACCATGTTTTTACTCTTCCAAACAGCATTAGCATGCCAGGCCTCTTTGGGTTTTCCTGGCTATACCATGGTATTTCACCTCTTGCGATACAATCCTGTTCAAATTGAGACTGGATTGCAAGACTACCGCCGGCAGTACCCGCCCTATCACCTCTTGCTCTTGTAATAAATTTCTGCGCAACCGCTTTTCCTAATGCTTCACCTGCATCAAGATCGCTACGAACATTTGCACCGGCGATCAATCTTGCTTTTTTATGCTCTTCAATTTTTTGTTGAATAAAATCCTGGTCACCGGGAAAAAGAAGTTTCATCATTTCACCAACCACGCCTGCTACTACTGCATCTTCAGAAGGATAAGAAGGAAGATCGGTTTTTGGCATCAATGCATTTACAGTTGCATCTGTAACATAAGGAGCAGGACGATTGTATAATTTTTTATAATGCCATGCTGCTACCAATGCATCATATTCCGCTGCTGCTACATAAGCATAAGCTCTCGATGCATAAGGAGGATTAGCAAATGGAAATTGCGGATAAGCTAATGGATTGTTTGCGTTTGGTACAGGATAAGTTCCGTCAGGATTTTGATAAGGAGGTAAATTATGTTTGGCAACGAGTTGTCTTAGAATTTCATTCCAACGGAGGACTGCACCTGCGCTCCAGTATTTTACAATAGCCTTTTCGTCTTTTGTAAGATCGGCCTGCCATGTTTTGATCTCATTTATTTGAGCAATATAATCCGGAGTGGTTACTGCGATTGGCGCTGCCACAGGAAATTCGGTGGGTCCTGTTAACAAAATAGGCTTCCATATTCCAGCATTTATGTCTGTTGAAGCAGGTTGTAATGCAGGATATTCAAGATTACGTTCAACAATATCTTTTGAACAGGAATTCACCAGAACAGCCCATAATATTATTGGTATAACTATCTGTTTCATTTTATTATTTTTTTGAATCATCAGAATCGGTTTTCTTCTTCTTCTTTGTAAAATCAATTACATAAAATATTCCGACATTGAACCCGGTTGCCTGTCCAACATTTCTTCCTGATATTGTCGTCATCACATTTCCTGTTAAAGAAAGCTGCGGATGAAAAGGCATATCATATTTAAAATTGAACCCGATCCTGGACATATCCATTTCATTACTGGGAAAAGGCATGTTGTTTCGCGTAATATCAAACCCACCCAGAGTGTTCCAGTGATCAAATACTGCTTCTGCAACTAGTCCTTTATTTCGATAGCCCGCTCTTATATTTAATGATGCCGCATCAGGCATATCTACTTCATTGGTATAATGCATTTCTGTGGTATAATAGGAATTACGATCAAGGGTAATGTGGCTTCTTACTACATACGTGCCGGATATAGTGCCAAACCATGAACCTCTCTGATAATCTGCCATGCCACGAAGGGAAAGATTCTTGCTTTCAAGACCGATTGACATGGGTAAGAAATCTGCCGTGTAGTCTGATATAGGAAAAGAATAACCGCCAATAGCCATTAGTGATAAACGTCCTGAAGCTATCTTTTTACTGAATGGTTTCCATTTTAGCCATAACGAAAGATCCTGTATTCCTTCCTGTCCGTTTAATTGCCCGGCAGAAGCTTTTGTTTTTACATAAGGCAAGCCAAATAACACATTTAGTTTATTAGTGATACCATAATTTCCCATTACACTATACATTTGAGTTGAAACAGTTCCTAGATTTAAATTTTCTCTTTTTAATGTCCCTTCCCAATAATTTTTCCAGCTGCTATATCCGAACATTGGTCCGATGCATAGAGCATTTTTTTCCATCATAATACCATCAATGTCTGTTTGTGATAAACATGCCAAAGAAGTAAAGACAATAAGTACAGGAAAAAAAAATATTTTTTTCATTGTTAATGATTTTTAAGATCAATAGAGAGAATACATCTTTTGCCGATTTTTTACAAAAGATGTACTCCCACAATTTATCCATGGGCGAAAGTTTCTTAAAGACGAACTGCTATTCCTGCGCTGATCAAATAATCAGCAAATGCAGCATCACCTTGTTTGTGAGTACCAGTGTCAGCCGACTGCCGCTTATCAGCATTACTTTGTGTACGATTTCTTACTAAAGCAAAAGGAACAGAAAGATTAAAGCTTATTTTTTTAGCTACATATGTAACTGATGGTTCAGCAGAAATAATATAACCCGGTCTTCTGAAACCGCGGTCACCACCGATCAGATCACTTGACGGAAGACCTTCAATGCGAATGCCGCCAGAAAAATTAATTTGTTTAACCATATAGCTTACTCCCCCACGAGCCATAAACAGGTCGGGGACACTCATCACATCAGTGTTATATTTTTTTGCAGTGGCTGAGGCAGTGCCTCCTCTTGTTGTTGATGTGCCATTTACTTCTCGCGGATTGCTTAGATAAAAAAAGCTGCCATATACTCCAACCTTATGACTGAAATTATAGAAGCTGTTCAATTCAAAAGTTATTCCGGTACCACCATCACCGGGCTGAATTGACTGATCAACCGGGCCAAGAACACTTGAGTCTGGTTTTTTATAGAAATAATCCATGTAGGTATAATTACCCGTTGGCAATTTTATTCCTAAACCAAGTTGAAGATTTCCTTTGTGTGAAGTTTTTGGATCGAACATCCAGCGATAAGCAGCGACTCTTGCATCACCAATGCCAAATGAATTTGTGCTGTGTCTTGTTTTACCATCATGCTCGTATAAAGATGAGCGAGTAAAAGCCAAAATAGGAACAGTCATCCCAATTGACCATCTTGAGTTGATAGTCCTGGTAGCTGTAATATCCAGTTCATAAGCATGATTAATCACATTGCTGCCTTCCTCCTCCCTTTGTTTCTGTTCTTCTTTGCCGATAAAATGTTTATATGATTTGAAGTAGCGGTTGTTGAGATTCAGTTCCCAACCTTTTGCATCAGAAGGGCGACCACAAATTCCAGCAGTACCTTTAATAGCAACACATCCTTGTGCGTTTGTTTGCTGATAGGTTGCGGCAACTAAAATTGCGATGATTAAATAAATGCGTTTCATAATATAAGCAGTTTTCGTTTTTAATTAAATTATTTTTTCAGTTTCAATCGTGATACAATAAACTCTCCTAATCTTTTCCCTGCCTCAGCGCCATTTTCATTATCAAACCGATAATGAATACCACCATATAACCGGGACATGGCGGCTTCCTGTGCGGCTGCACGGAAAGATTTTATTTCGCGGCTCTTGATACCAAACTCAAGCAATGATGTATCGGTAAATGATAAATTATCACCAAACCAATGTGTCATTACTTCGGCGGCGGCGGAACTATTAGTTGCATGACCACTTGTATAAGATGGAAATGGCGGTGTTTGAATATATGGGTGCCAGTTCTCATCTATTTTATTTATTTCTGTTTCGGGCCTAACATAATTGCTTCTGAATTTTTCATCCCAGCAGCTAATGAAGGCATCGTATAAAGCAATGGCTGTTTCAGCGTAAGCGGCTACTGTTGTCTTAAAATCTGCATGAGCCGCTTTTGCGCCGATGCCAACTATATTCATCCAATGACCCGGAGGTGAAAATTTCTTGGTAACAAAATTCACATGACCAACCACATTTAATTTAAATGGATTGTCATCCCAGAAATCAGCAATATGTTTTTGTTCTTCTGTAAGATTTTCGCCAATTGTTTTTACTTCCATCAGTGCCTTACAGTAATCGCTGTTTTTATTTTTTGGATCACATACAGGCGGAGGTACAGGTCTGAACTGTGAAGAAGAATCCATTATCATTGGTCTTATCTCCCGCCAATGTGGTTCTACAGCTGTGCCGTACATTGGCGGTGTTGGTATCCAACGGCCAGTAACATTATACAACACCGTATATCTTTCTGCTGTTCTTGTCTGCGCATAATTATCTTTTTTGCTCCAGCGCATAATGGCAGCAACAACGCTGTCAGAAAAATCCATTGTATTTTTTAAAACAGCAGGCGGCATGTTAATGCTATCGGCCATTTTTTTCAGGTCATCATAATAACCCATCATGCTTCCTTCAGGGAAAGTAACAGCATTACCTACCTTAGTAAAAGCAAATAATGCGGCTAAAGTGAAATCAATGTCTTTTCCTTTTTCAGGTTTGGGCATGGCTGGCATATGTTTGATCTGCCCGGCAAGTGAAATATAATTATCATCACCTGCTGCGATACATTCAAATGCAGCGATACTTGCATATACATAATTACGGGTGGCAATCATTGGAGGGAAATTATTTTCCAACACCACGTCATTCAACTTCTTTACAGTTTTGCAATACAAAATCTGGTTATCAAAAAATTTCAGATCTGTTTGAACACCTTTCTCAGTGCACCTTGTTGCTGCCAGTAATAACACAGGCACTAAAAACCTTAATGATTTCATTTAAAATTAAAATAAGTAGGAAAAATATTTTCTATAGGTAACCCTGATTTAGATAATAACGATCAGGCTTCGGGAGGTTGCGCATCTGTAAGGGGGACAAACAGATCTCTTGCATCAGCATTTCTACTAATAAAGGATAAGGAGCTAATGGAATAATTATTTATATCAAACGCAGTTTCATTTACGCGGAACTCAGTTATTAGCAATTTTACCAAACTACTTTTTTGTTGTGAACCTTCTTTGTTTCCGGGAATATCATTCACAGCTTTGGTAAATTCATCCTTTACTTTAACAATGCTTGTCTTTTCTTTATTGGGAAGACAAAGGAGATATAACGTATTGCCGCTTACTTTTCTTTTTACATACTGATAGTGTTCACCGTTCCAATCAGTTTCACCATACACATTCTCATAATCCTTATCAGAATAATAGGGCATGTTAAGCGGAATGCTGATCTCCACTAATTGCTCATCACTGTATTTTCCGGCAGCAATTTTTTGTTCAAGATTTGCAGTTGCACTCTTTTCAATTGTAGAAAATACCCATCTGTAACCAACTAGGTTAAATAACATGAGGAAAAGCAGCAGTATGGCAGCAATTTTTTTCAAGTTGTTAAAGATACAAATCCTCTTTATTTAATAGTGAATGTTTTTTTCTGTGGGCCAACACCTGTTAGTGTAACACTCTTCCATTGTTTTGGCAATGAAGTTTTTATTTGCACGATCCCGGTTGAGGTAATGTCCAATCCGCCAAAACCCATGAGCAAAGATTGAACGATGCCGCCGGCTCCTGTTGCAAAATATGGATTGGTTCCGCCTTTTGTTTCTGCAATTACCCTGAATGGAGGATTAAGGTTCGGGACATATGATTCTTTGAACCAATGATAAGCTTTTTCAGTATTACCCAATCTTGCATAGAGAGTTGTAAATACTGCTTGCGTCATTGCAGGAGTTCCTTCATTAGGCACCCGCGTTTCATAATATTCAAGATCTTTTTTTATTTGTGTTACATCTGTGATTTGTTTTAAAGGATATGATAGTAAGTTGACATCAGCCTGTTTTATTCCTTCGCCATTATACGCCGAATGCTCCCTTGTGACTCCGTTTTCCATTTTTAAAATAGGAATATTGTTAGCCACATTCACCCAATCAGGATCTGGAGTAATGCCCAAAATTTTTGCAGCTTCAGTTGCAAACTGGAGATTTGATTTGGCTGCGGCATTTGTAAAAGCATTATTATTTACATTTTCTGCCCATTCATCTGCGGCTACTACATTATTAATATCATAATGTTCGGGACCATTTCTTTCAACACGACTTGCCCAAAAATCTGCCGTGGCTGAAAGTATTGGATAACCTTTTTCTCTTAGCCATTGTTTGTCCTGTGTTACACAATAATAATTCCAGGCAGCAATACCAACACAGGCAGTGATATGATGTTCAAATGGTCCGCTTAATGCCCATACCGGTGTTTCTTCTACTCCTGTTTCGGCGCTTTCCCATGGATACATGGCTCCTTTATACCCTTTGCTGAATGCATTTCTTTTTGCGGCATCCAGTCTTTGATAGCGATATTCAACCAAACTTTTTGCAATTTCAGGATGAAGTACAAGTATTGATGGATACATCCATAGTTCTGTATCCCAAAAAACATGGCCATTGTAACCAAGACCACTTAACCCCATTGGTGATGGAGATAATGCTGTGCCTTCTCTTGAAAAAGAATAAAGATGATACAACATGCTATGCACGTCCTGTTGTGATTGCGGATCGCCTTCAATGATGATATCACTCTTCCATAATTCTTCCCATGCTTTTGTATGAAAACTAATGAGCCTTTCTCTTCCTTCCAGTTTTGCAAAAATGGTTGCACGTTCTGCTTCATTCAATGGATCATCGTGATGCGCAGAAGTGATAGATGAGCCGGCAATGGAGAAACGATAAGTTTCACCAGCTTTAAGTTTTTTGGTAAACTTCATCAGGTGCATATTATTATCCCACATTTCATGGATCACTCTTGGTTCGCTGCCATGTGCTTCACTAAATAAAAATGTATTACTGGCACACATCAATAGTTTACCTGTCGGGCTCTTTGCAGATGAGGTAAGCAGACTGATAACAACATGGGGTCGGTCTATTTCATTATAATAATTCTGAACGTCTTTCAATGCATCGGGTGCTTCCATTACACTGGCCCCGGTCATTGTAAAATCTTTTTTTGCAGTTACTGTAACGTCCATTAAAACAGTATATGGCAAATGACGCAACGAAAAATATGTATAAATAACGGAAGCTTTATCAGTATAATCAAATGTTGTCGTGAATGAAGCTTTCTTCATATCCAATTCTTGCTGCAGGTTAGAAGCAGATCTTCCATCAATTCTTTTCCCATCTATTTCCAGATACATGTTCAGCAGGTTGAAACTTTTTAAAAAGTTGCTGACCCTTCCACGACCATACAGATCATAAGCCCCAGCAAGCACAACATCTTTTACTTTAAATGGCTCAGGCGATGAAACAACACCGATCATGCCATTAGCTACAGTAACTCCATAATAATTTGTCGGATCGATCTTGTCAGCTTTTATTTTCCAGGCATCCTGGGCAAAGCATAAAGTGGAAAAAAACACGAGAGGAAGAAAAAAATATTTTCTGATCATATTTCAAGAATTACTCAAACAAATGTATTGAATAACAAAATGTTCAGTTCCGATAATTCTAGCAAAAGAGTATCAGGAAAGCCGCCAATCAATAAAGATTATTTTGTTTGGAAATTAGAAAATCCATAAACTTGTGTAAACGATTGCATGAATGTCCTACAAGACCACGATAGTGGATATTGCACGGGAACTGAACACTACTCCAGCGACAGTTTCCAGGGCGTTAAGTAACCATCCGGGGATCAGTGAGAAAACAAAACAAACAGTACAGCTTACGGCCTCGAAGCTGAATTATAAAAGAAACAGGATCGCATCCTCCCTGCGATCTGGTAAGACCCATGTTATTGGTGTTATTATCCCTAGTGCGGAAATAAACTTTTTCGGATCTGTTGTTCACGGTATAGAAAGCGTGGCAAATTCAAATGGATATAATGTTTTGCTATTCCAATCAAACGAAAGCAGGGAGTTTGAGGAAAAGGGATTAGAAACATTTTTATCAGCGAGAGTAGATGGCATTTTAGTATCTCTTGCTAAAGACACGATCGACTATTCGCATTTTTTAGAAATAAAAAAACGAGGCATACCACTTGTGTTTTTTGACAGGACAGCGGATGATCTTGGAATAGATTCAGTAGTGATAGACGATTTTAGAGGAGCTTTCAGTGCCACCGAACATCTCATCCAACAAGGTTATTCAAGCATCGCACATATATCAGGTCCGCAACACTTGAAAAACTTTCATGATCGTATAAAAGGATATATGGCAGCTCTCCAAGCCAATAACATCAAAATCGATCCTAATCTTATTTATCCGGGTAATATTTCTATCGAATCAGGTAAAACAGGAACAGAGTTTTTTTTATCTCTTTCAAATCCTCCGGATGCAATTTTTGCGACTGAGGATTTTACCGCTTTGGGAGCGATCAGTAAATTAAAAGAAAGAAATATTAAGATGCCAGAGCAAATGGGAATTATTGGCTTTGCGAATGAGTTATTTGGAGAACATATAACGCCTTCCCTTTCCACAGTCGATCAACAAACGATCAGGATGGGGAAGTCGGCAATAAATCTTTTGGTTGATATAATGGAAAAAAAGGAGCAGCATATAAGGCAAAAGATCGTGCTTGATCCTTTATTGATAGTAAGGCAATCTTCGCTAAGAACAAGTCAAGTAAAGAAATGATTATTTTGATCGCTTATGTAAACGATTGCATCTTAGGCATCGGACTTAGGTTTTAATACGATAGGAGAACTGTTGCAAAGCAGTGATCTGAGAGTAACAAAAAGCTAAAAAAATACAATCAAGAAAAATTTATATAAGCAGTCAGTAATTTAGTCAATCGCCCAGATGAGTTGGGGCGATTTTTTATTTCATATATATTTTTCTTTTTGACAGTAAACGCCTGATCACGAAGAGATAAAAGCACCGATTAAATTGTAACTCGTCAATAAAGCTTAAAACTCGTAGAATCACTATAGGAAAAACGGATTCGTGAATTAATTTTGTACTTGATTACTGACAGGATAAAGCATAAGTAATCTTTCAATTTAACTTCCGGTTTCCTTCGAACTGCCACCAAACAATCCGTTTTAATAATTTTTTAAACCCTACATGTAATGAAAACTACACGTACCCTTACCCTTGCCCTGTTAATGGGGCTCATTGCCACCTTTGTTATTGTTTCCTGCAAAAAATCAAAAGACGTAGATCTACCGGCTTCAAGGCAAATTGAAAACACTGAAGTTACAAGCGCCTATAAACCAGGAGTGCTTTTAGAAAATGGCTCCATCTTAACTGGTGGAGTAACTTTAAACGCACCAACGCAGGTTAAGGTCAATGAATCATTTGATATAACTGCTTCAATTGAGTGTGGAAGAGTTTCAATTGAGCGTGGTTATATTTTTGCATCAGATGGATCGACAAAAATTTATAAAGATCTATCATGCGAGACACCCAATCTAGAATGGGAATCTGTTGCCAACTTCCAATGCTATAGCGCCGATGCAAGCTGGAATGGTTCACTTGCAGAAGCCGGTAGCTATGTTTTCCGGACCAAACACAATTCTTCCGATGGTAATTGCGATAGATTAGGTGGCCAGGATAAGACCGGAGAATGTTCGTTCAATGGAAATGAGCTTTATTGTTTTGTAATTCAAGCTGTGAATTCATGCGTTACTTCATTTACTGGTAAAGCTTTTGACTGCAGTACCGATCGGGAAGCAGAATTTACGTTCAGTTCAGAAGAGGCTTTGACTGGTTTTAAAATCCAGGGCGGGTTAACAAACTTCACCGGGGAAGATGCGGTAGTGACCGTTACAGGCGGTAGTCATATAACAAAAGAACAATGGACGGTGGGTGGAAGTTCAAACCGTGTTATCAAAGTTGAAGGAGATATTGATGCTTGCGAAACAATCATTATCCATATTACATGGAAGTCTACAAATTCAGGCGGAATTATTACCGGCAGCTGGTCAGTTAGTGCAAATGGTAGTGACGTTGCTCCTGCTGTTGCTGGTTTGACATGTAATTAGGTATTGTTTTCATCTTTATTATAATTTAAGAGTCCTGTTTCGGCGGGACTTTTTTGTTCTTGATAAACAATAGAACTTTAATTAAATATTAGACTTTGATGAAAGCATATATTTCTATAAGCTATAATAAAAGACAGGAGTTAAATGATGAACTTCAATCAATCATTCAGGCATTGAAAGAGCTTCACATTAAGCAATTTGTTTTTGTAGATAATTTCAAATTTTCTTCTGACCAGGAAAAGGAAATGATGCAACAAGCAATAGTATCAATTGATGATTGCGATCTATTGATCGCTGAAACATCTGATAAAGGGATCGGTATTGGGGTAGAAGCCGGGTATGCAAAAGCAAAAGGGAAACCGGTGATATACATGCGGAACAGAAATGCGGAGCATTCTACTACTGTAGCAGGTATCAGTGATTTTCAAATTATATATGATGATATAAAAAATCTAAGGGAACAGCTTACTGTTGTATTATCAAGGGTCATTAATTTTCAAAACAAGGAGGTTGAATAGAATTGTTGTAGTACAACTGTGCGACGCAACAGCAGCTAAATAGTAAGTAATTCAGCCAGGTTCATAAGAATTATTACCCGGAAATACTTCTCACGAAAGCTGGGGAGATTGCTCCGTCGCTTTGTTCCTCGCAAGTAAAAAGGCCGCTTACCCTTTCGGATAATGCGGCCCGGCTGTAGTAGCCCTGACTATTTTAATTGGCTTTAATAAATAGCTGACTTGATAATTGATTAGGTGATTGTACATACAATGTATAGGCCCCTGCGGGAAGTGTCGATACATCAAAATCCCAATTGTTGGTGCCTTGCGTTGCATTGCGTGTCCATGCTCTTACCACTACACCATAACCATTCACTACTTTAATGTTCGCCGGTTCGTTGTGTGTTGAATAAAACAACACATGCATTATATTGATAACAGGGTTTGGTGTTATCTGTAATGCGATTTGCGTATTGCCTGGTACATGCAACGGTTTGCATATCCTTGTTTCACAACCACGCTGTGTCTTTATTGTTAAACA
>DASTZB010000108.1:0-2524 GCA_035764525.1 Chitinophagaceae bacterium
TGCATTCGGCCTATTTTTTCTTCATGATTCTCCGGTAATTTTTTTTCGATTAAGGTAGATGATATTCTTTCTTTAGTAAAATTAAAAGCTTTGATGCACGATTTATTGTTTGTTCATTCAAGCCGATATTAAAAATATTAATTGCTTTAATAAAATGCAGACTGTTTATAAAACTTTTTATGCTTTCTTGATCTTTATGAAGTAGGCGAGGATTATCTTTAGGCAAACTCCAATCGATAGAGAAAGAGGTTGACACTTTGTTGAGCATTTTATTAAACTCATTCCCGTCAAAAAGCCGGTTCATTTTTTCAATATAGTCTTTTATAAGGGCTTCTTCACGTTCTATGCGAATTTCATTCCGCCTGATATACCAATCATAGCCCATGATGCTATCGGATGCTTCCTGGTTACGAATGAGACGAAGATTGCCTGAATTCTTCAATTGCTGTATAGTACGATCATTGCTGAGGAAAACAAAATTATTCGTGAGCTGGCGGGCAAAATAATAAATAAACTTTCCATACTCGTCAGGGTCAGGCATATTCATATAATAGAAAAGTGAATCAATTTTGGTGTTATTCTTGTTTCTTAAAGCAATAAGGTGATTCAATTGAACAGTGTCAGATTTTAAGTCTTGGCAAATAGAAAGAATAAACTGCTTTTCCCGTTTATGTTCTATAAAATGTTCTCGTTGATTTTCTACAAAAAATCCGGCTGTTACTGCGAGGAAGAGCATAAAGAACTCCCAGAAATAATGTGTCCATTTTTTACGGGCGGTGTGGGTGTGTTGATGAACTTCCATAATGAAGGTCTTAGTTTAGGGCGGTTTCCGTATACAAAATTAACCAGAATTGTTCGGAGATTGTCCCCTTGTTGTCGGTAGTGTTCCTTTCTTTTCAAACTAATAACGACTAATAAAAAAATAGGATGCTATGCTTAGTTTGTAACTAAGCATCGGTTCCGAAGGAACCGGCAAAACTGCTTATTGAAGTTTGTTTCAGTCACTGCGGGGTCTTCCAAATAATCTTCAATAAAAGAAAGCTGTCCACGAGGGGTCTGCACTGCGTTGCTTATGCGTGTGGGGCGACCCCTCGCAATAAGTAGCTACAAATAATAAAAATAGAAAAGCATAAAAGGCGAGGGGTTGCAGCTAAGCTTCAGGCCAACACACGGCAAACCCCACGCTGACTGCATCACTTAATTCCCAGGCAAAAAATAATCAATAAATTTATTCATGCCTGTCAAATGGAAACATGGAGGTGAATACTGTTTTTACTTCTGCACATTCACTTGTTATAAACGGAAACTGTTATTTGAAATTGTAAATGGATATGATATGGTGTACAAATGGTTTGATGTTTTGAAAAAAGATAATCAAAAAGTAATAGGCTATGTAATTATGCCCAATCATCTGCACGTCATCATTTACTTTCCCAAACCTGCTTATAACCTGAATAAAATAATCGGGAATGCGAAAAGATTTATGGCTTATGAAATAATAAAGAGACTTGAGGAAATGAAAAGAAATGATCTGCTTGAATATTTATTTGATGCTGTTACAAAAAGAGAAAAGAAGAAGGCGCAACGGCATAGAGTATTTGATGAATCGTTTGATGCCAAAGGAATAAGGAATGAAAAATTTCTTTTACAAAAGTTGAACTATATACATCGTAACCCTGTAAGTGGGCGATGGAACCTTGCGAAAGATTTTACTGAATATGAGCACAGCAGCGCTTCATTTTATGAGACCAGAGTAACAAAAAATTATGAACCATTTGATTTCAGGAAGATAATTTGAAGGGAATTATTGGCGAGGGGTTGCTGCTCGGCTTCAGGCCGGCACACGGCAAACCCCTCGTTGTCGGTAGTGTTCCCCCATTGTCCGTAGTGTCTTTTTTTCAAATCAAAACGCCGGATCTTTTGTGCGACTCACAATGGGAAAAATCTCTCACTAATCTAAAACCTCTCCTTTTTTAATCATATCAAAACGTGGTACTTACATTCTGGTATGATTTTTTGAGCCTTATCTGAATGCAAACACAATCAACCACAGAAATGAGTTCTCTCGCCACCTGTGCAAACAAACTGGTGACGGATGGTTATACAATTAATTTTAAAGTTGACGACCAAGGCCTGGTAGCCGTAGAAGAGGGTAAACATTATAAGCCAGACCAGGTTCATATTAAAAATTTTTTCCGTTTTGAAGGGGCAAGTGATCCGGCGGATAATTCTATTCTTTATGCAATTGAATTGGATAATGGAAAAAAAGGTACGTTGATCGATGCATACGGCTCATATAACGATGCGTCAATAACAAAATTTATAAAACAAGTGGAAGACATGGAGAAGAAGACGCCGAATGAAAATCATTGATTATTTCCGCTAACCGTTGTCTGTAATGTGCTTTCTTTCTCTTCTAATCAATAACGAATATTCCGTCAGCGCGGAGTCTTGTGTATAAGCGGATATTTATGCAGTACGATACAGGTGATAACATTGCAATCCATCAATTAGACTTATACGT
>DASTZB010000109.1:0-3101 GCA_035764525.1 Chitinophagaceae bacterium
TTTCCTTTTACGGTAACGATATGTAATAGTTTTGGACCGGGAATATTTTTAAGATCTTTTAATGTATCTACCAGCTTGGTTATATTATGTCCATCAATAGGTCCGAAATAACGAAGATTCAATGCCTCAAAAAGATTACTGCTTTTACTCACCATTCCTTTCATCCCTGCTACAAGTTTCGAAGCCATATCTCTTGAAAAATTTTTTCCGACTGGGAGCTTGCCAAGTATATTCCAAACCTCATCACGGAGTTTATTATAAGTGGGGGAGGTAGCAATATCCGTTAAGTATTCTTTTAACGCACCCACATTTGGATCAATACTCATGCAATTATCGTTGAGTACGATCAATAAATCAGCATCGGCAACGCCGGCATGGTTCAAACCTTCAAATGCAAGACCCGCGGTCATGGCCCCATCTCCAATAACTGCAACTACTTTTCTTTCATTTTCTCCTTTATATTTTGCGGCCATCGCCATTCCTAATGCTGCAGATATGGAAGTAGAGGAGTGGCCAACACCAAACGTATCATACTCACTTTCGCTTCTTTTAGGAAAACCACTAAGCCCTTTATATTTTCTATTTGTAGGGAAATTATCACGACGACCGGTAAGAATTTTATGTCCATAAGCCTGATGGCCAACGTCCCACACAAGCTGATCGTAAGGTGTATTATAAATATAATGGAGTGCTATAGTTAGCTCAACCACGCCAAGACTGGCGCCAAAATGCCCACCATGAACGCTAACTACATCAATGATATATTGACGAAGCTCATCACAAAGCTGGTGAAGTTTTTCGCGGGATAGTTTTTTAAGATCTTCCGGGGAATTGATGTTTTGCAAAAGCGGTCCTGCTGTGATCTGCATGTGTTGTTTTTACGATGTAAAATTAATGTTTTAAAACTTTATTCTGTATTTTAACAAAACTGTTCTAAAATTGTTTTAACCCGGCGCATCTTTCCATTTAGCTGCCTTATTTACCACTAATCAAAAGAGCATGCGCAGGGCTGGTGAAACTTTTAATTTTGAACTTATATTTATGCCCATTATGTCAAGAAATACGAGGTACTGGCTCTCACAGGTGTGCGGTTGGGGGTTCTATGCTCTTATCAATATCTTTTTTGCTTATTCATTCGATAAAATGGGCTCATCGGAAGAGCAGCGAAAAATCTATTTCAGGCTTTTCATTTTTATTGCTACTGGTATCCTGCTTTCTCATGTAATGAGATATATGATAATCGGGTTTAATCTTCTTCAGAAAAAACTCGAGCATCAGTTAATTGGATTCATACTAACTACTCTTGTATTTGCATTTGCCATGTCCACACTTGTGAATCTTTTATTCATGCAGTTTAACCTGCAAAACAAAACCGAAAGATCCTTCAACGATAATTTCTTTTTACTTGTATTAAGTGGAGCATTCTCTATTTTCATATTATTCTTTATCTGGAACATCATTTACTTCATGTATCATTTTATAACCAAGAGCCAGAAGCAGCAACTGGATACACTGAAACTGGAAGCATTGGTAAAAGAACTGGAGTTAAAAACTATCAAAGCACATATCAATCCTCATTTTATTTTCAATTCATTGAATGGTATCCGCGCCTTGATCGATGAAGATCCAAACAGGGCAAGAAATGCGATCACTGAGTTAAGTAATATTTTGCGCAGCAGCATGCAAACAGATAAACTCGAATCTGTTTCTCTGGAAAAAGAATTAAATATTGTAAAAGATTATCTCGCTTTGGAAAATATGCGGTTTGAAGATCGTCTTCGTGTGGAGTACGAGATCGATGAGGATACCTTGGATCAGCCAGTACCGCCGATGATGTTACAAACTTTGGTTGAGAATGCAATTAAACATGGTATCAGCAAACAGATAACAGGAGGAAAGATCAAAATTGTTTCTGATTTCAAAGACAGTTATCATGAACTGGCCGTACAGAATACGGGTAAGCTGATAAATGGAACCGCGAAAGGTGATGGTTTTGGTTTACCAAGTACGCTGAACAGGTTAAGCCTTTTATATGGTGAAAATGCAAGGTTCAGCATAAAGCAATTAACTTCTGAAATTGTGGAGGCAAGAGTGCTGCTTCCGGTACAAATGACTATTTAAATCATCCACATGAGAGCAATAATTATAGACGATGAAAGGCTTGCAAGAACGGAGCTTCGAAAACTTTTGCAGGATTATCCTGAAGTGGAAGTGGTAGATGAAGCTGCTAATGCCGACGAGGGAATCAATAAGATCGACAGCCTGCAACCTGATCTTGTTTTTTTGGATATACAAATGCCGGGTAAAACAGGTTTTGATATGCTGGCAGAATTGGAAAGGGCGCCACATGTGATCTTTACAACGGCTTATGATGAATATGCATTGAAAGCTTTTGAAGTAAATGCACTGGATTATTTATTGAAGCCAATAGAGCCAAAACGTCTTGCCGATGCTATGCAAAAATTGCATGTAGCTGAAACTAAAGAAAATCATATTCTACCTGAAAATTTCAACCAATCAATTTTAACGGAAGCCGACCAGGTATTTGTAAAAGATGGCGAACGCTGTTGGTTTGTGAAATTATCTGATATAAGATTGTTCGAAAGCGTTGGCAACTATGCAAAAGTTTTTTTTGGTGGCAACAAACCACTTATTCTTAAATCATTAAATGCGCTGGAAGAAAGATTAGATCAAAAAACTTTTTTCCGTGCAAACAGAAAACATATTGTCAATCTCCGCATGATCGATAAAATTGAGCCTTATTTTAATGGCGGTTTATTACTTGAATTAAAAGGGGGCGAAAAAATAGAAGTGAGCCGCAGGCAAACAGTTAAGTTTAAGGAAATGATGAGCCTCTGAATGGTCAAATGGCTAAATTGTTTAATTGTTATTATGGACATTTCTAAAACAATTTAGCAATACAACAATTTAAAAATAGAACATACAAGACAGATGAAAACAATACTAATGACCGGGTTGTTCATTGCAACAACCTTTTTTGTTTTTGGACAGAGTGCGGATGCGGTGATCAATGCCAAAGAAGTGGATAGAATTGAAAGAACGCTTTCATCTGATGATATGAGAGGTCGCAAAGTTTTTAC
>DASTZB010000110.1:0-43655 GCA_035764525.1 Chitinophagaceae bacterium
CCAATACGGTATATTCACGACCAGCAATATATTCATCGATCATTAATGGTCCATATTCATCGATGATCTCTGCACATTTCGCCTTCAACTCATCTATATTATGAACAAGAGAATGCTCATCAACACCCAAACTATCGCCGGCATGTGCCGGTTTTACAAACAATGGATATGTTAAATGTGTCGTAGCACTTTCAACCTCTTCCAATGTATCGATAATGGCATAAGCAGGGATCCTTACCCCTTCACAATAAGCTACATATTTCATTAATCGCTTAGGCACATCAAATAGTTTTGTGCTTGGACCTGTAACAGGGATGTTCAGCATATCCGCATTGAAGTAAATATCATAGCCGGGAGTTTCCCAGTCAGGGTATCCTTCACAAAGGTTAACGAAGCAGTCATAACCTTTTTTCTTAAGCTCTTTGAGCTGTTTGTAAGTAGTTAATTTACTTATCAGCACATGATCCATCTCTGCTTCGGGCATTAGCGAAGAAAGATTGCGGATGGGATCATAATACTGGTAATCCACTTTTGAATGAGAATAGTCAGGTTGGAGCACACAAATCTTCATACAATCATTTTGGTTAATAAAAAGTATTGAAACGGCCTTATTGCGCTATTATTTATTGATAAGCTTAGCCGCTTTAATGTATTTGAGTTTTGTTTTCAGGGCATTTTCAATAATTGCCCCAAGCATGTCGCTGAATTTATTATTGCCCAATCTTACCATAGCGCCAATCGAAGTGTGATTCTCGTCCTCGCTTAATCCGCATTGTGAATTTACTTCCAGCACATACATTTTACCGGTTGCCTTATCCATTCGGATATCAATCCGGCCATAACCTGTACCTCTCACTGCACAATAAGCATCGATGCTTAATTGTTTAATTGCATGCTCCAGCCTGGCATCGGGTTTAAAATATTCCCAAAGATTTTCATATTCATGCTCACCAACTGGTTTTTCATTTTCATAAGTATCCCAAAGCCTGTCAAAAGAAAGGAATTTTTCATGATCAGGAAGTTTCTCATTAAAAACTCTTTCTACTGGTTGGTAAACACGGATATCATCTGGCTGATCATAAGAGCCGGTAACAAAAGTTGTAAACTCCGGTCCAGCGATAAACTTCTCTGCCACTAATCCACCAAAAGTAAAATCCCAACCGTGATAACCCTTATAAAGTTCATCGATCACTTTTCTCAATTCATCATCGCTGTTCACTACATTCTTTAAACCGAGTCCCATGCTTCCACCAGATACAGCCGGCTTAACAATAACTGGCGTACCGATATAATCGCAAACTCCAGTTATATCCTGTCCAGGGCTGATAATGGCTTTCCATAAAGAGTTGGCAACACGAGCATCATCGAATGCCTGTTTCATAGTAATCTTGGAAGTAGTAAGATGATAATATTTTTCTCTTGAGCCAGTATAGATAAGTTGTTTCTCTTCGAGATATTGAATAACAGATAAACCAGGAGCACCATTTACTTCGTCACCATCGCATAAATTAAATACAAGCGGGATATGACCATTTGCGGAATCAGCTATCTTATCAATGATCGCTTTATAATCATTGATCGTTACATATTGCCATTTCCAGGGAAGTCCTAATTCATCAAATGCTTTAGCGAATTCTTTTATGTTAGCATCAAAGTCGTAATAGTATTTCAGATTCGGATCATCCGTATCTAATTGCGGGGCCACAATCCAAACAAAATATGGTTCAGCCTTCAGGAGACTTGTATGCTTCGATCCATCGGTCATGCAGAATCTAATGGAATTAGTTAATCTTTATAGATTAAACAATGTAAACTTAATTATAAACTTAATATAATGCTCATAACATGCCTATTTATTTAATAGATTATTGATGATTGTGGATAATATTTAACTTCAATCAAACGATTCATCATGGTTTATGGGCTTGCTATCCTTTGTTTATTCGCTATATCATCACATGCACCACAACCTCGTATTACTTATATGATGAGTGATGATCATGATGCCCAAGCGATCAGTGCATTCGAAAAATGGCAAGTATGAATGAGGAGTTAATCGAAACAAAAAGAAAATAGATTGACCACGAGCCTATCCGAGAATTAAAATAAACAGTATAACTTCATTTCTACCAAAACAAACCACTATGCTAGCAAAACTAATAGTCGCCACACTGCTATCCGCAGCTTTATTTACCGCTAATGCGCAAAAGCAAAAGAACGCTGCTTCCCCGAAAGCTGATGCATGGAAAAAAGAAGTAATGATAGCATTGGATCAGAAGTATAAAACAGCACAGGAGATGGTGGATATGGTCTTTAGTTTTTCTGAACTTGGTTTCCAGGAAACAGAAACTTCCGCTTATCTCACAAAAATTCTTGAACAAAATGGATTTACAATTGAAAGAGGGATTTCCGGCATACCAACTGCTTGGCTCGCCAAATGGGGAAATGGCAAACCATTCATTGCATTGGGCAGCGATATTGATTGCATTCCCAAAGCATCACAAAAGCCAGGTGTTGCATATAAAGAGCCAATAGTAGAAGGCGCCCCGGGACATGGTGAAGGCCATAATTCTGGCTTACCATTGGTTATTTTATCTGCTATAGAAGTAAAGAAAATAATGGAAAGAGAAAAACTTCCCGGCACATTAATGATATGGCCTGGTGTTGCTGAAGAACTTGTTGCTACTAAAGCATGGTATATCCGCGATGGTTATTTTAAAGATGTTGATGCATGCATATTTACCCATGTTGGTAATAATCTTGGAGCAAGTTGGGGTGATGCAGGATATAATGGTTTGGTTTCGGTTGAATTTGTTTTTGAAGGAAGTTCGGCACATGCGGCCGGTGCACCATGGCGTGGAAAAAGCGCATTAGATGCAGTGGAACTGATGAATGTGACCTGGAATTATAAAAGAGAACATTTGAAACCAACGCAACGGTCTCATTATGTGATAACCGATGGCGGTGATCAGCCCAATGTAGTTCCATCAAGAGCAGCCGTATGGTATTATCTCCGTGAAAGAACTTACGAGGACATAAAAGCTATGTATGATGATGCCATTAAAATTTCAAAAGATGTGGCGGATATGACAGGAACTAAAGTAAGTTACCGATTGCTGGGTACTGCATGGCCCGTTCATACAAATAAAGCAATTGCAGAAGCCACTTATAAGAATGCGCAAATGATCGGCTTACCGGTATGGGATTCATCAGATCAGCAATTAGCAAGAGCCGTGCAAAAATTAGTAAGTGCTCCTAAAAAAGATTTTTGGGGAAAGCCCATTGATGGGTTGGCAACCAAGCTGGATAGCTTAAGAGGTCCGGTACCATTTTCATGGGGTGGCGGCAGCGATGATATTGGCGATATCAGCTGGAATGTGCCAACAATTGTATTGGGTTATCCATCCAATATTCCTGGCACACCGGGTCACAACTGGGCGGATGCAATTGCAATGGCTACGCCTATTGCGCATAAAGGAGTAATTGCCGGAGCTAAAACCTTATCAGCAACTTTGATAGATATGTTGACCGATCCAAAGATCATAGCTGATGCATGGAATTATTTTAATAATGTACAGACGAAGGATATAAAATATATTCCTTTCCTTGATAACACACCTCCTGCAACTCATCTTAATAAGGCTATCATGGATAAGTTCAGGCCGGAATTGAAAAAATATTATTACGATCCATCTAAATACAAAACATATTTAGATCAGTTAGGTATAAAATACCCGACCCTTGAAAAGAAGCAGTATTAATCGGCGTACGGCTATATGCGATTTCTCTGGAAACTAT
Organism: Chitinophagaceae bacterium; assembly: GCA_035764525.1. Lineage (GTDB taxonomy): Bacteria > Bacteroidota > Bacteroidia > Chitinophagales > Chitinophagaceae > VBAS01. The sequence continues at coordinate 3,799 of DASTZB010000110.1, forward strand.
ACCTGAAACTGGAAGGCTGGAAAGCCGTGAATGAATTTCCCAATCATTTAAAGAAAGCGGTTGTTATTATAGCGCCGCATACTCATTGGAAAGATTTTACAATTGGTATAGCATTTAGAAGTGTTTTAAAAATTAAATACGGCAAGTATCTTGGGAAAGCGGAGTTATTCAAAGGTCCTTTTGGCTTTTTATTCCATTGGCTTGGGGGTACGCCGGTTGATCGTTTCAGTAAACAGGGGGTAGTGGAGCAAGTGGTAGAAAAATTCAATAATGCTGAAAATTTGGTTATTGCATTATCACCCGAAGGAACAAGGAAGAAAGTTGACAGGCTTCGGACCGGGTTTTATCATATCGCTAAAAAGGCTAATGTGCCAATAGTTATGATTGGTCTTGATTATTCAAAAAAGGAATTGAGCGTTTCGGAACCTTTTTATACTACTGATGATGAAGATGCTGATTATAAAAAGATCATTAAGTTTTTTGCTCCTTTGAAAGGGTATTATCCCGATCAAGGGTTTGCACATTTATTAGAAGAATAGGAAAAGTAATCATTTCACTTCTTCAAACACCCCCGTCTCTTTATTCTTCCTTACATTATCCCAGTTAAAGTATCGGCCATTCATAGCTATATAAACTCCATGCGATAATGTTTGGGCAAATGCCAATGCGCTGCCAAGATTAAAAAGCCCATCGCTACTACCAAACTTTATCGGGATCATAGCACCGGTCAGCACTACTGTTTTGTCTTTTACTTTCCCGGCAAGCAATTTTGCAGTATCAGCCATTGTATCCGTGCCGTGAGTAATTACGATCTGGTCTTCTTCACAATGATTACACTGGTGAGCAATCAATTCCCTGTCCTGATCAGTCATTTCAAGACTATCGATCATCATCAATGTTCTTATTTCAACCGGCACCAGGCTTCTGCCCAGGCCAAGAAGCTCGTTTAAATGTGTGTCTTTAAAATAAAGCTGTCCGTTCAGTTCATTATATTCTTTATCAAAAGTGCCGCCGGTAATAAAAATTCTTATTGCCATTCAATCGATTTTACGTTGTGAAATTATGGAATCCTGATGAGCTAAGAATATGAGTTTAAATATTCAGAACTTAGCACTATGCAGCAAATAAATCCCGGCATTGATGTTTTTTTACAGAACCCCGAAGTGAATAAAAATTCGGGATTTGCGATAGTAACAAATAATGCTGCATTTACATCAGATAGAATATTGAGCCGGTTAGCACTGCTAGAAAAGGGATTTAACCTTGTTAAAATTTTTTCCCCTGAGCATGGTATTTCAGTCAGAGGCGCAGATGGGTCTTATCAAAAAGATGCTGTTGATATCAAAACGGGATTGCCAATAATTAGTTTGTATGGTGATCGTTTGATGCCAACCAAAATAGACCTGGAAGATGTTGATATTGTCTTATTTGATATTCCTGATGTTGGTTGCCGCTTCTATACATATCTCTGGACAATGACCTATGTGATGGAAGCCTGTGCAAAGTATAGCAAGCAATTGGTCATTTTAGACAGACCAAATCCTATAGGTGGAAATTTAGAAATCGCAGAGGGCCCAATGCTCGACGACAAAGCTTGTGCATCGTTTATTGGTCGTTGGTCAATCCCCATAAGACATTGTTGCACATTGGGTGAGTTGGCAACTTATTTTTCAAATAAGAAAGTAAAGGGGCTTGATCTAAAAGTTGTTCAGGTAAAAAACTGGGACAGGTGTCAAATTGCAAATGATTTCTATCCCACATCTCCTGCTATAAAAAATATTGCAACCGCATTGGTTTATCCCGGCATGGGACTATTAGAAGGCATAAATATAAATGAAGGTCGCGGAACTGATAACCCATTTATGCAATTCGGTGCACCATGGATAAATACTGCAGAACTGCAAATGGAATTGAAAAATAAAAATATCACGGGCATTGATTTAAAACCCTGTTCTTATGTGCCTGCAGATAGTTTATATAAGAATGAAAAGTGTTACGGTCTTGAGTTGAATGTAACCGATGCAGATCAATTTCACCCGGTAGGTTTCGGAATTGATCTTATTTCTGTTCTTCTTAAACTATATCCTCAGCATGTAAAAGAAAGGGCTTATGTTACTAATGTAAATCCGACTGGCGGAGGACATTTAGATAAATTGCTGGGTATAAATAATGCTTTTGCATTACTGAAACACGGCAAAACCATTCAAACTGACGTTTCCCGGACCTGGCCATCTGAAATGACTTCCTTCCTGCTCTATAATTAAATAGCTGCAATCTCAAAATCAAGTTACCGGCTGCTTAAAATCATTTCTCTCCCTTTGGAATGAAGCTACCTTATAGTCGTCAAAGTATTTTTCAATCCTAAATAAGTTGGTATGAAAAAGATCTTCGTTTTGCCGGCCCTTGTACTAATATGTATGTCGGGTACGGCTCAAAAATGGGCAAAGGAATACGCAAGTGTAAACGAACCATCATGCGGTTTATCACTTGTAGAAAAAGATGGTAAGCATGGGTATGTAGATAAGGATGGCAAAGTTATTATCGCTGCTACTTATGATGAGGGCATGAATTTCGCTGAAGGCAGAGCTGGTATACGGATAGATAACAAATGGGGATTTATTGATAGTACCGGAAATGTTTTTGTAAAACCGCAGTACAGCGAAGTCTATTCTTTCAATGAAGGAATGGCAGCAGTCGCGAAAGGAGAATCATGGGGATTTATCGATGAAAGGGGAAATCTCGTTATACCTATGAATTATACCAATGCCCGTTGTTTCAGCAGTGGTCTTGCTCCCGTTTGTAATTCTAAGGGTCAATGGGGCTATATTGACAAACAAGGTAAGACAATTATTCCTTTTCAATATGGTTATGCCGATCGGTTCCGTGAAGGAATAGCAAAAGTGATGAAGAGTGGAAAATGGGTTTACATTGATCCGGGCGGAAAAATAATTAAGGAAGGAGATGAATAAAAACTAATGAATTTTTCTCTTTTTGATCTCCACTTTTAATTAATCTGGAATAGGCCTGCAGGCGCAATGTTTTGAATGTTCAATATGCCAGGCAATACGTTCTTCCACAGTTGCGTTCTTCGGCATGCGATGAACAATGTGCCATTCTTTATTCAATTTTGAAATCGACCTCCCCCATAAGAATAAATTAATAATCCTGCGACTATTTATTTCTGTTTAAAATAAGATAAAGGTTCAGCAACGATAATAAAAAACTGATAAGCGTCAGTGCAAAACTCCACCAATAAGTGACAATACGGTAATGTGTGAATTTTAAACGGGCTTCTTTTAATTCTTCCTTCAGATCGCCGTTATGTTTATCGCTATCCCGGCCTAATTTTATTTTCTTTTCACTTTCTTTCAGGTAAATAAGAAAGCCGCCCTGGATTACCCAATAACGGCCATAATTGGTGATCCTTAGCTCTGTTTTCTGTTCATCATCATATTTTGCTAACTTTTCCCCGACCAATTGATCTGCCATTCCTTTACATTCCCGAAACACTTCTACATTATCCTTCCATTGCTCTGAGCAGAAATCATACATGTTCAAGCTGTCGTTTTTGTAAACGGCTTTTAAGATGATATCCATTCTTTCTTCCTGTAGCATATTTATCAATTTTTATTTCTGCATATTGTACAGCAGCCTGGGCCGCTGCCAATCTTGCTATAGGTACCCTGAATGGTGAACAGCTTACATAGTTCATACCGATGCGATGACAGAATTTTACACTCTCTGCATCGCCGCCGTGTTCGCCACAAATGCCAACTTTCAAATTCGGTTTTGTTTTACGGCCACGTTCGGTTCCAAGTTTTATTAATTCACCTACGCCATCCTGGTCGATAGTTTGGAAAGGATCATCTTTTAAGATCTTTTGGTCTAGATAATTTGGCAAAAATCCACCAATATCATCGCGGCTGAAACCGAAACTCATTTGTGTAAGATCATTTGTACCGAAGCTGAAGAAATCAGCAACTTCGGCGATATGTCCTGCCTTTAATGCCGCTCTTGGTATTTCGATCATTGTTCCATATAAATAAGGGATGCTTTTTACCTTCTGTGATTCGCAAACTTCTTTGTAAACACGATCAACTATTCTCTTTTGATGTGATAATTCATTTACAGTGCAGGTAACCGGTACCATTATTTCAGGAAATGCTTTTTTACCAGATTGTATTATTTCCGCTGTCGCTTCGAAAATGGCCCGCACCTGCATTTCTGTTATTTCGGGATAGCTAACTCCCAAACGTACTCCTCTATGACCAAGCATTGGATTGTTTTCATGCAAAGCAAGCACTCTTCTTTTCAGCACACTCATTCTTATTCCTAATTCTTCACTGAGTTGATGTAGTTTTTCTTTATCATGAGGAACAAACTCGTGTAATGGAGGATCGAGCAGGCGAATAGTAACGGGGTAACCATTCATTACCAGCAATGTGTCCTTAATATCTTTTTTTACATATACATACAATTCATTAAGGGCAGCTCTTCGTTCTTCTTCTGTTTTACTTACGATCATTTTACGCAATAAGAACAATGGTTCTTCACTTCCTTCACCATAAAACATATGCTCAGTACGGAAGAGACCGATTCCTTCAGCACCAAACTTTGCTCCTTGCGCAGCATCACTTGGAGTTTCGGCATTGGTGCGTACACCCATTACTTTTATTTTGTCAACCAGCTTCATCAGATCTTTATATGATGTGTTTTTTTCGATATCAATATCCACCAATGGAAGACTGCCTTCGTATACAAGTCCCCTTGTCCCATTCAACGTGATCCAGTCGCCTTCTTTGATCAGTGTACCATTTTTTGCTTTGAAAGTTTTTACTTCATGGTGTATTTCAATGTCCCCGCATCCTACGATACAACATTTACCCCAGCCTCTTGCAACTAAGGCTGCATGCGATGTCATCCCTCCCTTGGTAGTCAGTATTGCCTGGGCTTTATGCATTCCATCTACATCTTCCGGAGAAGTTTCTTCACGAACAAGGATCACTTTTTCTCCGCGAAGAGCCCATTCAACTGCATCGTCTGAAGAAAATACTACACGACCTTTTGCACCTCCGGGACCTGCTGGTAATCCTTTTGCAATGACTGTATTGGTTTGTTCAGCTTTTGGATCAAGCATTGGTAGTAATAATTCAACCAACTGGTTTGGAGCTACCCGTATGATAGCAGTTTTTGCATCGATCAATTTCTCTGCATGCATTTCCGTAGCCATACGTACAGCGGCAATTCCATTTCTTTTTCCTACACGGCATTGAAGCATATAAAGTTTTCCTCTCTCGATAGTAAACTCGATATCCTGCATGTCCTTATAATGATCCTCTAGCTTTTTTTGATAGTCATTTAATTCCTTATACTGTTTTGGCATCAACTTTTCTAATGTGGTGAAATGTTCGCTTTGCGCATTTTTTGAGTATTCATTTATTGGCGCTGGTGTTCTTATACCGGCCACTACATCTTCACCTTGTGCGTTAACCAGGTATTCTCCATAGAATCTATTCTCTCCTGTACCCGGGTTTCTTGTAAATGCTACCCCTGTACAACTATCATTACCCATATTCCCAAAAACCATTGCTTGCACATTTACAGCAGTTCCCCATTCATCAGGGATCTTTTCAATACGGCGATATTCAATTGCACGTTTTCCATTCCAGCTACTGAAGACGGCCCCAATACCACCCCATATTTGTTCCCATGGATCGTCCGGAAAATCTGATCCCAAAACTTTCTTTACTGTTTTTTTGTAATCTTTTACAAGAGCTTTTAGTTCACCTACAGTTAACTCGGTGTCGCTGGTATAACCTTGTTGCTGTTTTATAAGCTCAAGTTTTTCATCCAGTATCTTGCGAATTCCTTTTCCGTTTTTGACCTCAATACCTCCTGCTTTTTCCATTACCACATCCGCATACATCATGATCAGCCTGCGATAAGCGTCATATGCAAAACGTTCATCGCCACTATGCCAAATCAAGCCTTTAATTGTTTTTTCATTGAGGCCTACATTCAATACCGTTTCCATCATACCCGGCATTGAACGTCTGGCCCCGGAACGAATAGAAACAAGCAACGGATCTTTTTCATCTCCGAATTTTTTACCCGTTTGCCTTTCCATTTTTTCCAGCGATCTTTCCACCTGTGCTTTTAATTCTCTTGGATAAGTTTTTTGATGCTCGTAATAATAAGTGCAGACTTCTGTTGTAACGGTAAAACCAGGAGGAACTGGCAATCGAAGCTTAGGATGGCCGGCCATTTCGGCAAGATTGGCGCCTTTGCCCCCCAATAAATTTTTCATTGATTCGTTTCCGTCAGCTTTACCGCCACCAAAGAAATAAACATATTTATTTCCGTTTAGCTTCGTACTCATAAGTTAATATTTTAAGCTACAGAGTTACTCTGAAGACGATGATATTTCAATGCATTTGGTCAACGGGGCGAATGATTGTTATCATGACCCCCCCTTTTCCAGAGGTATAAACATCATGCGGATGGCATTGAAGTCAAGGATCCTCGTCTATAGATTGCTTGTTTGTAACTTTAGCCCATGTCATCACACACTATAAATACTTTTTACAATAGCACTCAAATGGAAGCTGACCGTTTAGGTCAACATGTATTCCAACTTGAAAAAGCTCGGACGCAGGAAATTATTCTTCGCCACCTGAGATCTTCAATGACCATTGCCGATATCGGAGGAGCTACTGGCGCTTACTCTTTTTGGCTGCATGACATGGGCCATCGTGTTCATTTACTGGACGCAGCAGAATTTCACATTGAAGCGGCGACAAAAACTTCAATTTCAGAAAATAAGCCGCTTGCTTCTATTTCTTTGGGTGATGCCAGGCGATTGCCTTTTGATGATGAACAATTCGACCTGGTATTATTATTCGGACCGCTATATCATTTGCAGGAAAAAGAAGACCGGATAAAAAGTATTGCAGAAGCAAAAAGAGTTTTGAAAAAAGGAGGTGTACTACTAGCCGCAACCATTACAAGGTATGCTTCTTTGTTTGATGGATTCTGGCAAGCATTTATTGATGATCCCGCTTTTGAAAATATAGTGAATCATGACCTGGAAGATGGAAATCATTTTAATCCCGTTAATCATCCCATGTATTTTACGGATGCTCATTTTCATACCCAAAAAGAAATTGAGGAAGAATTCATAAACGCCGGTTTTTCCAGGTTCAATACAATTGCTATTGAAGGCTTCGGGTGGTTGACTCCAAATTTTATGGAGAGGTGGAATGACGAAGATTCGCGAAATAAAATGCTTCACTATATTAGGCAGACAGAAAATGACCCGACAATGATCGGAATAAGTGCACATGTAATGACAATTGCAAAGAAATCAGAGCCATAAATTTTTTTACAAAATGCCGCTAATCCAATTTAAATTTGCAGACACAAAAAAGGCCCTTCCGTAGAAACGGACTGGCCTCTCACGATTGCTTGCCATATGAAAATCTGTAAAAATTCGTTTTAGGCCTCTCTGCTGCTTGTCTGCTCTCAACGATTGCTTGCTTTTGAAATAACAGAGACGCAGTTCAAAAGTATATCGCGGCGCTGTTTTACTGAAAATATCTTACCGCCTGTTTTATCATTCCAAACAGGCAAGAATTTAGGTAACTCATTGCATGCCAAGCGTTTCCAAAAAATTATTTTATTATGTCCAACAGGTTTTCAGATATATTATTTCAATTGGTTCACTCGCTGGAAAAGTCGGAAAAAAGGCATTTTAAACTTTATATAAAAAGAAGTTCCGCTAAACAGGACCTTAAGATCATACAGCTTTTTGATGCATTGGATAAACTAGAGGAGTATGATGAAAAGTTGTTATTGAAAAAAATGCCGGGGATTTCCAAAACGCAGCTAGCCAATTTAAAAAATCATTTATATAAGCAGGTATTGGCAAGTCTTCGCCTACTAAAAACAACTGATAATATCGACTTGCAGTTGAGTGAACATCTTGATAATGCCCGCATACTGTATAATAAGGGTTTAAAAATTCATAGCCTTCGTATTTTAGAAAGAGCAAAGGAACTTGCAAGAACCAACCAAAAGTTTAATACGCTGGTGCAATTGCTTTCTCTTGAAAAGAAAATTGAAACCCTTCATATTACCCGGAGTACGACTGATAAAACAAAACAGATGACAGATGAAGCGCTGGAGATCAGTGGTCATATTGACAGGGTAACACGCCTTTCAAATCTTGCGTTGCTTTTGTATCGTTGGTTTGTTCTGTATGGTCATGCAAGAAACGACCAGGATGAGAAAGAGTTGAATGCCTTTTTCAAAAACTATTTACCGGCTGATGTACAAAAAGTAAATGGCTTTTATGAAAAGCTTTATCTCTACCAAAGTTTTTGCTGGTATGCTTTTATTCGCCAGGATTTTTTAATGTATTATCGCTACAGTCAGAAATGGATCGATCTTTTTGAAGAGCAACCGGTGATGAAAGAAGTGGAAACCGGGCATTACATCAAAGGTGTTCATACATTACTGAATGCTTTTTTTGATCTTCGTTATTTTGAAAGATTTGAAACAGTGCTCAAAAAATTTGAGCAGTTTGCAAAAACAGATATTGCAAACCGGCACGACAATTTCCGTACACATACTTCCATTTATATCAACAGCGCTAAGATAAACCAGCACCTAATGAAAGGAAGTTTTACAGAAGGATTGAAGCTGGTACCATCAATTGAAAAGAATTTGGAAGAATATGCGCTGTTTGTTGACAGGCATCGCATACTTGTTTTCAATTATAAAATCGCCACACTTTATTTCGGCGCCGGTAAATATGAAACCGCAATTGATTACCTACAAAAAATCATCAATGGTGCAGTTGACCTGCGTATAGATCTGCAGTGCTATGCCCGCCTGTTACATCTTATGGCACATTATGAATTGGGCAATGACGAGATCATTGAATCGCTTATAAAATCTGTTTACCGGTATATGGCGAAAATGAAAAACCTGACGGTAGTGGAAGAAGAAATGTTTCGATTCCTCAGACAATCATTCAATGTCTCTCCAAAAAAGATAAAACCCGAGCTTGAAAAATTTCTCGATAAAATAAAACACCTCGAGAAGAATCGTTTTGAGACAAGGTCCTTTGCTTATCTCGACATCATTTCATGGGTAGAAAGTAAAGTTTACAACAAACCGATGAGTGAAATAATTTTCGATAAATATCTGAACAGGAAAAAGAGAAATTTATTAACCGGAAAAGCGGCTTAAGTAATTTTGAAACATGGCAAGAACTCCTTCAACAATGGTTGCATTGGGCACTAAAGCTCCCGCTTTCATTCTTCCCGATACCGTGTCCGGAAAAGATATATCACTTGAAAATATAAAAGGTGAAATAGCAACGGTGATCATGTTCATTTGCAATCATTGTCCTTTTGTAAAACATGTAAATGCAGAATTGGTAGGACTTGCCAATGATTACAATAACAAACAAATTGGTTTTGCCGCTATCAGTTCAAATGATGTTATAAATCACCCCGATGATTCACCGCAGTTAATGGCACAGGTTGCGAAACAATTAAAATATCCTTTTCCTTATTTATATGATCAATCACAGGAAACGGCAAAGGCTTATGATGCCGCCTGTACTCCTGATTTTTTTATTTATGATAAAGACCTTCGCCTGGTTTACCGTGGACAGTTGGATGATAGTCGCCCGGGAAATGAAATGCCTGTAACCGGGAAGGATATTCGTCGGGCACTGGATCGTTTAATAAATAACGAACCTGTACCACACGAACAACGACCCAGTATAGGATGTAATATCAAATGGAAATAAATTGGCTTTTCTTCACTCAGAGAACTGCATTAACTTCCGGTCATGCGGCATATTGAGTTTATCCATAGAGATCATTTTGAAAATAATTATCACCGGCATCATTTGACAGGCACACTGTCATTATTCATTGATTTTTTCTGGCAAACTAAATTTGAAAAATTTTGGCGACAATATCCAAAAGGATTCAGCGATGCATTGTTTCCGAATCTTGGCTATACTTATCTTATTAATATAGGTACCCCGTTTGTAATGCAGGTTGATGATAAAAAATTCAATATGAAGACAGATGGCTTTTTACCACGACCTTCTTATATCGAGTGTTTTCATCAACCAGGAAATGTTTTGTTTGGTATTAAATTCAAAGTAAGCCCCGTCATTTTTGAAAAGAAAGTAAATTTCTCCGATTACAAAGGTTCAATATTTCCCCTAAGCTATTTGGCAGAGGCGAGTCTTCTGGACAAAATAAAAAAGCCGGTTTCATTTGAAAAACGTGTGCAGTTGTTGATAAAATATTATGAAGAGCAATTAACTAAACATGAAGGATCATTGCGACCTGTAAGTATTGTTACCTCTATTCTGGATAATGCAGTAAAACAAAACAACTTTAATGTTGCGATAGAAGAACTTGCAGCGCAGCATCACATTTCGGCCCGTACATTACAACGATATTTCCTTATTTGCACCGGTACCAACAGTAAAAAAGCTTTGCAGGTATTGCGTATTCGTAAAGCAGCAAGTGATATTCTTTCAAACCCGCAAAAATTTCATTACAGTGATTATAACTATTATGACTTTAGCCATTTTTATAAGCACCTGAAACAGTTTCTGCATAATGATACTTTAAAAGATATCAAACCGCATTTGCAATTATTAAAAACACTACGAAAAAAATAAAGCCGGTAAGAATACCGGCTCGCTACACATGAGAAAACAAAATAAAATGGCTATACTTTTTTATTGGGCTCTTTGTCTTTCTTCTTCTGATCCGGTTGCTCTCCGGCGTGCCTGTAATACTTTATTGCTGCCGAAGCGATAAGTAAAGGCCAGGTTTGCAACTCTGGTTTCACGATATGCTCTCCATTTTTCTATATAATTATCATAAGTAATAGTAGCTCTTGGTAAGTTTGTCCAGAAAATGTCGGTGACATTGAAACGTAATTGACCCTTGCCTTGCAAGAATACTTTTTGTACTCCTGTGCCTACGCCCCATTGTGATCTTGTGACCATAAATCCGTATTGGCCGCCTGTATTATAATTACCGTTCAATTCTGCTGTCCATCCTTTTTTAAATGTGAAGGTGCTATTGGTGCGGAGATCAGCCACTACTTTTCCCTTATCAAGGGTAGTGCTTCCCAGGCTGCCATTGAAGTGATTATAATAAACATTCGCATTGTTCATCATGTTCCACCACTTGCATATTCGAATAGGCGCTGCAACAGTAAGACCAAAGTAATCTGATGAAGAAAGATTAACAGGGATCTGTACAGTTACGTTATCATCAGCAGGTATGGTAGGAAACACTTCTTTGAACCTGGCGATTACGATATTTTGATTTTTTACTGTATGGCTATAACCAAGTGTCAGGTTTATGTTTTTAATTGTGTAGTTCAATTCATAAGCCCATGTAAACTGCGGGAGCAATGAAGGGTTACCAGTTGCATATGTAGTCACATCGATAAGGAAAAGGAAAGGATTCAATTGTGAATAATTAGGACGGTCGATTCTGCGGCTTACTGATACACCGATTCGCTGATCTTCTTTAATGCTGTAGTTTAAATAGGCACTTGGGAAAAGTTGAGTATATGAAGAATCCCAACCGATATCACCTTTCTCCTGTCTTGTTTTTACGTTTGTATTTTCTGCACGTAAGCCCAATTGAAAATCGATTTTCTTATAGGCCTTTTTAAATATGAAATACGCCGCATTTATGTTTTCATCATAATAAAAATGATTGGTCTTATTCACATCATCAACCGGCGAGCCGCTGCTCATATCAAAGAACCGGGCATCGTTATCAGCAGTGACGATACTGGTTTTAAATCCTGCTTCAATTTTTGCTTTCTTTGTCAGTGGCTTTACATAATCCGTTTTTGCGGTAGCCAGGTTTAAATTTCCTTCCTGGAAACCATCTAATATATAATCTGGCTGCATGGGAGTGCCATCAAGATTATGATATTGCGTAGATACTCTTGAAAAATTATCGGTGTTGAAATATGCATAATCAAGATCAGCGGTTAATTCACGGCCTGTTGAATCGAAAGTATGTTTGAAATTAAAGTTGGCAGCTATGTTTTTATTCTCGTTATTGTTTTTTGTTTGTGTGTTAAAAGTATAGAGCGGTTGCTTATTGCTGCCGATCACCACGGAGCTATTATTATTGTAAGGTTTGAATGTATTTAAGTTGCTATTTACAACAAAACCATACACTGTCTTTTTATTCGGATAGAAATCAGCACCGAATCGTAGTGTATTCAGGTATAAGGGGATCTTTGTAAAATTATCTTTAAGGTCCTGGCCGGTAAATTGGTCATCGGTATAAAAGTTACGATCAAGAAGCAGGTGGTTCAGGCCCATGCGGTAACTAAAATTGTAGCCGCCAAATAAGTTTACTTTTTTATTCCTATAATTAAAATTGATACCTGTGTTCGCTTTTGGATAAATTCCTTGTCCATACCCGGCAGTAAAGGAACCATTTGTCCCAAAACGCTGATCCTTTTTCATTCGAATGTCAATGATACCTGCATTACCAGCAGCATCATATCGTGCAGAGGGATTAGTAATAAGTTCGATTCTTTCAATTGCATTTGAAGGAAGGCTGCGCAAATAATTTACCAGATCTGCTCCACTCATCGGGCTTGGCTTACCATCGATATAAATAATGATACCCGTTTTGCCACGCATACTGATATTATCATTTACATCGATCAAAATTCCGGGAGATCTTTCCAATACATCAAAAGCAGAACTACCAGCGTTGATCACACTGTTTTCTACATTTACCACTATTCTGTCAGTCATTTGTTGTATAAAAGGCTTACGGCCTGTAACCTGCACAGTTTGTAATTCTTTTGCGGCGGGTCTAAGTGTTATATCATTTATCGTTATAGAATTATTAGTTGAAGAAAGGTCAATGATCGATGAAAGAGATCTCTGATAATTGACATAAGTAGTTTTTATAAAATAGGATCCAAAGCGAATGTTTTCAAATTCAATCAAACCCGATTTATTAGAAACAGCCACTTTTACTAATGAAGAATCTTTAGCTCTTAATAATTCCGCGGTTGCCCCCTCAATTGGTTTTTGTTGTTCATCTGTTACTCTTCCACTGATCTTGCCTCGTTCTGCTGTTTGTGCAGAAACAATAAATGATCCAATGAGAAATATCAAAAGTGTGAACACCGGTTTTCGCATGCCTAAGATTTGAAACAAAAATGGGCATTAAACGAACTATTTCGTAGCATAAAATGACAGGAAGTAAATTGGCAAGATGAATGGGTTATCGAATGTTAATGCCTGTCCGATTTTTACATTGCGTGCATGGATGCCGACTAGAAATATTGTCGTACAAGTGAGTGACACAAGAGACTATGATAATAGTATTGAAGCTTGCTAAACGAAAAGAATCAATGCTGGTTAAATAAACTATCATAATAAGCAACTATAGCCTCAAAATTAGCTTCGCTGTCTTTTGTAAGATTTTTGTCGGCTACAAATTTTTGAACTTCATTTTTCTTATCGGCCAATAAGTCCATAAGTTCTTTTATCTTTTTTATCCTTACCCATTTATCACTGATCAAAACAAAATATCGCAGGTCCGTTTTAATAGATTGCTCAACAGTTGCAGAGCCATAAGGCTTATTTTCGAACATCTTTTTTTTGTATTGCTTATATAATTCCGCTTTGCCTGCCTGCAATAGTTCATAAAAATCTTTATCGGGCTTATCGGTTGTTTTGATATAATCTGAAAAAACAAACCGATGGTGATTATTATTAATTGTATCCCACAATACCACTTCACTGATCGGTGTACTTGCGATCATTTCAATTTGCTTTTCGTCGATATAATTTACTTGTGATTCCAACAGGTTGAGCCGGACCAGTATATTCCTGTATTCTTTTCCTTTGCTTAAAATAATTGCGCCACGCATCATTTGTTCATTAAAGAATGGGGAGCCTTCTACCACTCTCGAAAACTTTGCAGTCACAAACGGAGTTCCTGCCACGGTATATACATATTTAAGTGCTCCTCCGCCCACACCCTGTTCTTTATCAACGTCAACGGTTGATTGAGAAGTAGTGGACAGGGATATAAGTGAAAAACAGCAGCAGATAAGCAGACGTGACATGTTACATAAGTTTCAGTTAGTTCTAAGTTACTGAAATAGAATGGGATTTTTTGCACAGGGTCAATATTGGCACCGGGTTTGGTTCAAAACCTTTGAGCTATACAATTTATTTCATGAAAAGTCCAAACGTATTGAAATTACAGGCTCCCTGGGAGACAGTAAAAGAAAGGATGAAAGAAAATGACATCAATCTTACCGATGCAGACCTTGAATATGAACCTGGAAACGAAGAGGATTTGCTTAAAAGATTGGAAAAATTAATGAACAAGTCACGTGAACAGATCATTGCATATGTCGAAAGCATTTCTTCTAATGAGGATAGAGCTGGCTAAGATATTTATCTTTCGATTATTCGAATTTAACATTTAGCTTTCAGGTATATTTGTTTAAACAAATATTTTTGAAACTATATTTAAGTCTTCTAAAAACATTTACCATGAAACCCAAGTTAATTGCAATAGCATTGCTATCCTCTTGCTTTCTCTTTTCCTGTGTTAGTAGTAAAAAATTTAAGAAATCTCAATCTGATTATGCTGAACTGCAAACCAAATACACTCAATTGCAGGGCGATCTTACTACTTGCAATGATGCCAAGGCAGAACTAACACGACAAAAATCTTCACTGGAAACCGACAAAGCAAATCTTAATGCCCGTATTGCTGATCTGGATAAACAGATCGATTTTTTGAAAACCAATAATACCACGGTATTGAAACAACTACAGGATCTTTCTGTCGTGTCTTCATCCCAGGCAGAGAACATAAAGAAATCATTAGAAAATATTGGTGCTAAAGATGCCTACATACAGGATCTACAGGCTGCAATGGCTCGTAAAGATTCTTTGAATCTTGCGTTGGTGATGAATTTGAAAGGCGCCGTTGGTAGTATGGAAGATCAGGATATAAATATCAAAGTTGACAAAGGCGTTGTGTATATTGATATTTCTGATAAGCTGCTTTTTAAGAGTGGTAAATATGAAGTAACCTCCCAGGCTAAAACCGTTCTTGGTAAAGTGGCCGCTGTGTTGAAAAATCAAGCTGATATAGAATTTATGGTAGAAGGCCATACTGATAATGTAGCTTATCGTAGTGGCGTATTACTTGACAACTGGGACCTGAGTGTAAAAAGAGCAACCTCAGTTGTAAGAATTTTGCAAAAAGAATATGGCCTTGATCCGGCGAAAATGTCAGCAGCTGGTCGTGGTGAATATCATCCTTTAGTGGCAAATGATACTAAAGAAAATAAAGCTATAAATCGCAGGACAAGAATCGTGATCCTGCCACAATTGGATCAGTTTTTCCAACTATTGGAACCGAAAAAACCTTCTTAAAATACTGAACCCCGCATCTGCGGGGTTTTTAATATTAAAGTTTTTAAGACAAATATTTTAGCGGTCATGATGACGTAATTTGCGGTCATGACTGAATACTTAAGTGGACTGAACGACAAACAACGTGAAGCCGTATTACATATTGATGGACCACTGATGATCGTTGCAGGTGCCGGTAGTGGAAAAACCAAAGTGCTAACAACCCGTGTGGCGCATTTGATGGCAAATGGTGTGGATGCTTTTAATATTCTTGCTCTCACTTTCACTAATAAGGCGGCTAAAGAAATGAAAGAAAGAGTGGAGCATATTCTTGGCAACAACGAAGCAAGAAATTTATATATCGGGACATTTCATTCCGTTTTTGCAAGAATTCTTCGGACTGAGGCGCCGAAGATGGGTTATCCAAACAACTTCACCATTTATGATACGGATGATGCAAAGAGTGTGGTTAAAACTGTAATCAATGAATTGAATTTGGATGATAAGCATTATAAACCTTCCACTGTTTACAACCGAATTTCTTCAGCCAAAAATGCATTGGTAGGCCCGGTAGAATATGGTAATGACTATTATATTCAGCAGGAAGATCTGCGCAGCAACCGGCCGGCAATAAGTCAAATTTATGATGCCTATGTAAAGCGTTGTTTTAAAAACGGCGCCATGGATTTTGATGATCTGCTGTTGAAATTTTATGAGTTATTAAAAACTTTCCCTGAAAGCCTGAGTAAATATCAGCATAAGTTCAAATACATTTTAATTGATGAATACCAGGATACCAACCCCGCACAGTATGAAATAATAAAATTGCTTGGGGCCATGCATGAAAATGTTTGTGTGGTTGGCGATGATGCACAAAGCATTTATAGTTTTCGCGGTGCTACGATTCAGAACATTTTGCAGTTTCAAAAAGATTATGAAGA
The DNA here is from genome assembly GCA_035764525.1 of Chitinophagaceae bacterium. Classification (GTDB taxonomy): domain Bacteria; phylum Bacteroidota; class Bacteroidia; order Chitinophagales; family Chitinophagaceae; genus VBAS01. Next base: position 20,215 of record DASTZB010000110.1, read on the forward strand.
AGTAAAAGTGGTAAAGCTGGAACAAAACTATCGCAGCACACAAAGCATACTAAATACAGCCAACGAGGTAATTAAAAAAAATAAAAGCCAGATACCAAAAGATCTTTGGACAGAAAATGCTGAAGGAGAGAAGATCCGGCTTGTAAGAACAATGACCGATAATGAGGAAGGCAAGTTTGTTGCTGATACGATACAGGAACAAAAACTTCGCAATCATTTTTACAACCGGGACTTTGCAATTCTTTACCGCACCAATGCCCAGAGCCGTGCATTTGAAGAAGCTTTGCGGCGCATGGGAATTCCTTATACTATTTATGGAGGCATAAGTTTTTATCAGCGCAAAGAGATCAAAGATTATATCGCTTATTTAAGGATCACCATCAATCCAAAAGATGAAGAAGCATTAAAACGCATCATCAATTATCCTGCAAGGGGCATTGGCAAAACAACTATTGATAAAGCTGTTCTTTTTGCCAATGAAAATAATATCAGCATGTGGCAAGTGCTGGAACAGGCAAAAACCTTTGGATTTAAGGCCGGTACACTAGAAGCTATTGAAGGCTTTGTAACAATGATAAAAAGTTTTCAAAGCATGTTGCAAAAGCACAATGCTTATGAGGTGGCTTTTCATGTAGGCAAGCAAACAAATTTTGTAAAAGAACTTTTTAATGATAAAAGCACCGAAGGTGTGGCCCGGTATGAGAACATACAGGAATTATTGAATTCAATAAAGGAATGGATCGAAAGTCCGGATAATGAAGAAGGCGAGTTAGTTGATAAAAGCCTTGGCGGCTATTTACAACAAATCACTTTATTAACGGATGCCGATGAAAAAGATCCGAATGCAGATACAGTAAAACTAATGACGATACACGCTGCAAAAGGACTTGAGTTTTCAGTAGTGTTCGTTGCCGGCCTCGAAGAAATGCTTTTCCCCAATGCTCTTAGCATAAATACAAGAGAAGAACTGGAAGAAGAAAGAAGATTATTTTATGTCGCGATTACAAGGGCCAAAAAAAGATTATGGATCACTTATGCAAATACACGTTATCGTTTTGGCTCCTTAGTGCAAAATGAACCTAGCCGTTTTATGGATGAACTTCCTGAAAATTTTATCGACCGAAGCTTTGCAGGTGGTGGCGCAAAAAATCAGGGGACAGGGTATGGCAATGGAACAGCGTTCGAAAGAATGAAAGGATGGGGAGGAAGTGGTAAAGATTGGACATCCGATAGCCGACAGTCAACAAAAAAAGAAACACCCTCTTATCTTGCCCCAAAACCAAATATTACAAAGGTAATCGAGCATGTTCCGTCCGCTGATTTTAAAGCCAGCGATGTTTCCAATTTGCAAGTGGGACAAAAAGTGGAACATCAGAAATTTGGTTTTGGAGAGGTAATAAAAAAAGAAGGAGCGGCGCATAACCCGATCGCCACAATTAAGTTTGAGAACAATGGAGAAAAAAAGATAATGCTGAATTATGCGAAGCTGAGGATCTTAGAAGGTTAATTTTAATTCAACGCATATTCATTTTATCTTTTCCATAATTCCTTTGCGAGCTTTATCAGTGTCCCACCAACATTTATCCCAATTACGGCATGATATTTTATGTTTATTTATCCTGATTAATTAAACCTTAAAATAAAAACTATGCAAAAAAAATTATTAGGCTTGATATTAGCCGCAGCAGCTTATGGGGTATATCGCTATACTAAAATGACTCCTGAGCAAAAAGCTGAACTTAAAAAAAGAGGGGGAGACTTTTTAGAAAAAAACATGGGGAGTTTTGGTAACCTATTTGGTCAAAAGCCTGCTGTAGCTGAAACAGGCAACAAATTCAATTAACCCCTGATATATATAATAAAAAGAGTTGCTTTTTTTGCAACTCTTTTTATTTGTTACCCACCGGGGTGATACATTTTTTCTACATTTTTCATCACATCTTCTTTGTAAAATAATACATCTTTGAAATGACCCTGGCTATACATCATCCCCTGGTCAAAAAAATGTGTGGAGCTTTCATTGCCACTTTCTCCTCCTGCTAGCAATGATTTTGCTTTAATGTGTTTACCAAATTCAACAGCACAAATAAAACTATTACCATTTACACCATATCTTTTCTTGGTACCCGGAAAAGTACGGCTTGTATAAGATGGCAACATTCCCCAGGTTGACGACACAAATCCATCTGGGATGCTTGGTTTATTATCATCAAACTTATTATCAATATCAGAAGATATTCTTTGAAAGCGGTTGATCTCGCCCCATTCTATTTGCCAGCGGCCATATTTATTTTTCAGATCAGTCATTGTTGCTGATAATGGCTGAAATAATTCTTCGGGTTTTGCATTTGCCGCAAAATATTTTGCTTTATCAACCTGGTCTGCCTCCTCATCTTCAATGATTTTTGTTCTGAAAATCGCAGGTAAGATTCGCTGACCCCATTCAACAGCTAAAGTTGTTGCGATGGAATTTTCTCCGCAACTAAAATCCCAATTTTTTAATATGGATATTGCTTCGTTAAGCTTTTTGTACAATGTATCGTTTTCACGAACATTTTTTTCAAATGAACTGATCAATGCAGGAACCAATATTTCAAATGCAGACAGTCTTTTATCATATCCAGCTTTGATCACTTTGTCGATCGTGTATTTATTTTCTTCACTTAAAACTCTTACAGCATTGATTCCACGAAAATTTTCTCCATCAGGAGCCATATATGCAGGATATTTTTCTTTTTTAGGACTGTTTGCTCCTGCAACTGTAAATGGCGTAGAATTACAATTTTGTAGCCACCCATTTGGAGGATTTATGCTTAAGACGGTTTCATTGATCTTATGATAACCTTTCCATTCTGTAACAGAAGTGCTTCCATCAACCGCTTTTTTCCAATCATACTTGGTGTCTCTTTTTGGAATGCGATTGCCATGCCAGTAAGCAATATTTCCTTCTGCATCAGCATACACCGTATTGTTAGAAATATTACCCAGCAGATCAAGTGTCCTTTTAAACTCCACAAAATTCCTTGCTTTCGTTCTTTGCCAGCATTGAATCAATCCATTCATGATCCTGTTGTCAGCTTTTACACTTATCCATTGCCCGTTTCTTTTTGCCATGATGGGGCCATGATGTGTAAATAATGCATTAAAATTCGTGTTTTCGATACCGGTTCCTTTTTTTGCTTTAATTGAAATTCTTTTTTGTATAACGGGTTTTTCTTTTCCGTCATACTCGTAGATCCATCCGTTTTCTTTTTTTGAAATTTTTTCAATGTAAGTATCAGTAGCATCAACCGCACTTGACGTGTGCATCCATCCACAATGTTCATTAAAGCCCTGGTAAATGAAAAACTGTCCCCATGTTACAGCACCATAAGCATTCAACCCTTCTTCACTCACCATATGCACTTCGGGGCGGAAATAAAAAGTTACGTGCGGATTGATATAAAGGATCGCATTCCCGGATTCAGTGATCTTTGGTGAAAAAGCAAAACCGTTTGAACCAGTCAGCACTTCTTCTTCAATATTTTTATTAATTGAAACAGATGGCTCGCCAGAATAAAAATTTTTAAGATCATTTACATTAATATCCGCGGTGCTGATCGCTCCAATGCTTCCGTCAGTCCATAATAAAGGATACCAGGGTTTGAAGCGGTTTAATAAAGCAGGTTTGGTTGCTGGATTTTTATATAAATAATAATTAATGCCATCGGCAAATGCATTACAAAGTTTTTTCAACCAGGATGGTGCATTATTAAAATCTTTTACAGCATCCGCTGAATCGATAACAAGTCTTATTAATAGGTCATTATACAACTCACTTTCCCCTTTCACTTCCGCCATTCTTCCTAACTTTTCAATATAATTTATCTCCACTCTCTTGAAATCATCCTCGCATTGTGCATATAGTAAGCCAAATGCTGCATCCGCATCTGTTTTTCCATAAATATGTGGTATACCCCAATTGTCACGTATGATCGTCACACTTTTTGCTTGTTTTTCCCAGCGGGAGATTTCTTCTTTGGAAAAAGATTGTGAGAATAGTTGAACCGGTAGTAACAAAAAAAGGAAAAGCTTTTTCATGGGGTCAAGTTACTGATTATTCAATATGATATTTACTTTTCAAAAATGTGTCTAATTCTGCAGTGGGAGGATTAGGCTATTACAAATCTATAACCTATCCCCTTAATAGTAATAATTTCCAGCAAAGGATCTTCCTTCAAATATCCACGGAGTTTAGTAATGTAAACATCAAGATTGCGGCTGTTAAAGAAATTATCATTGCCCCAGAGAAGATTAAGAATGTCTTTGCGGTCAATGATCTTATCACGATTTTCATAAAGAAGTTTCAGCAATTCACTCTCACGGTAAGAAAGTTTGCGATCCTCTTTCCCATCATTCAATACCTGGCGATTCAATTGAAAAGTGTATTTGCCCATTTTTACACTATCACCGGTTATCTTTTTTGGAGCTTCTGTTTTATTTCGCAGTGCATTTTGAATTCTTACGATCAATTCTTCCATGCTGAAAGGTTTACGAATATAATCATTGCCTCCAAGTGAAAAACCTTTCACTACATCTTCGGTTTGAGTTTTTGCAGTAAGAAAGATAATGGGTATTTCTTCATTTAAATTTCTTATTTCATCAGCGATCATAAAACCGTCTTTGTTTGGCAGCATTACATCGAGCACACAGATGTCGGGTTCTGATTTTTTGTATAAAGCGGTTGCTTTGGCGCCATCACTTTCCATTATCACTTCAAAGCCCCTGGTTTCAAGGCTTTCTTTAACGATCTTACCAAGGAATAATTCATCCTCTACGTATAAAACTTTTGTTTTGCTCATGTCGGTTATGAAAAGCTAAATTGCTTTAGGCAAAGTAATAATAAATTTAGAACCCAGGCCGGATTGGCTTTCTACTTCTATTTTTCCTTTATGTCTCTGTACAACATGTGACACATAGCTTAATCCCAAACCATAACCCTTTGTATTATGTGTATTTCCCAGCGGCACACGGAAAAATTTTTCAAAAACTTTGTCTTTATATTCCGGTGAAATGCCAATGCCATTATCTGCCACAGATAATTCAACTTCATTTTCCTTTTCTTTCAAATCAAATTTTACAGCAATGTTGCCATTTCCATATTTTAATGCATTATCAAGTAAATTAAAAACCACACTAAGTAAATGTAACCTATCGCCCTGCAAATGAGTATCCCCTTCGACAGTTGTTGAAACAGTTGCATGATGTTTCTCGATCTGCAATCTCATAGACGAGACTACTTCATCCACGACGCCTTTCAAATCAAGCAATTCATATTTCAGTTCAATTTCTTTTTTCTCAAACATGGAAAGCTTAAGTACTTTATCTACCAGCAATGAAAGGCGTTGCAATTCATTTTGTGATATATCCAGGTATTCTTTGGTTCGTTGCGGGTCATTGATCGCATTAAAATTTCTTAGCGCTTCAATAGCCACACCAACTGTTGCGATCGGTGTTTTTAATTCGTGGGTAATGTTGCTGATAAATTCATTTTTTATCTCGGTCAATTTCCGTTGCCGCTGCAGGTTTCGGTAAAGTAATAGAAATGAAACGACCGTAACGCCTACAAGGAATAAAGAAAATAAAATCGGCGATGCAAGTTTTTTGATCAAATAACCAAATGTTTTACTAAGGCCTAACTCATAGGTAACAGGATGCGCAAAGCCGATCGTGATCTTATTTGGAATCCTCGTTTCTTCTTGCGGAACTCGATCCCGTCGGTTAACATTGGTGTCTTTTAAAATAAAGATCGCAATATTCATTCCCTCTTTGTCAAAAGCGATACGGCAAGCGGAATCAATTTCCCTAACACGCAACGAATCCTGTAATGAATCAACATTGTATAAGAATCGGAAAATTTCTCCAGGAGGACCTTTCCGTTCAAACGTAAAATTTTTGTTTGAATCTCCGGTCCTTGAAAAGGATTCGTTCATTGAAATGATCACGTTCCCCTTTTTATGTCTCATCGAATCGCCTGGCAGCTCTTTATTCCTTATTATGACACCAGGCCTGTTTTCCAGATCAATCCCTGCATTTCTTAATGAATCATTTACCCGTATCGTTACATCGTTTATTGCGTTAGCGATTTCATCTTCCGGGTGACCGGGAAATCCAGGCATCCCTTCCCCATTCATAACCTCAACTTTTATCTTATCAGTTGAATCATTAAAAACTTTATCAAGATTCAACTTTTTTCCCTGTAGTTTTCTAACTGTTTCCTTAAAAACCACGTTGCTGCGGAACTCGAGATTCTTTTTTTCTTTTATATAGTTTTCGCGAAGCCAGAAAATCTGGAACCCGGCAATAATAAGAATGGGGATAGCCATTAATAATAGCTGCCACTCGTTGTGTATCCTTAGTTGAGGATTACCTGCGGATATATTTCGCGGACTGTTCATTTAAAAAACAAATTTAGCTATTCGCCAGCCGGGGTATAGCTGCTGTTAACGTTTATTAACCTTAAACCAAGGTAACTTAACTTGTTGCCGTCGACGGGTTAATTAGTTTTGACAAAACAATAATTTCTATTTATGAAACGCTTATTGATTGCTTCCGCTATGCTAATAGCTATCCCATCTCTTGCACAGGTAAAAGAGGGTAAGATCCTGTACGAAAGAATAGTGCAATTGCAGATCAGGATCAATGATGATAATCCTGCTTTTCAAAATATGATCCCAAAAGAAAGAAAGGATAAGTTTGAACTATTTTTTACCGAAGGAAAAAGTTTATGGCAGGCTGTTGAAGATGATGGCCAAAGTGATGAAACAAGTTTTGGTGATGGCAACGGAATGAGAATGGTATTCCGGGTGCCCGGAAGTGATGATATTGCTTTTCACAACATAACTGAAAGTAAAAAAGTAGATCAAAGAGAGCTGGCCGGGAAAAGCTATATTATAGCAGATAGTATAAAAAAAATGAACTGGAAAATTGCCGGAGAAACAAAAGTGATCCTTGGTCATTCTTGTATGAAAGCGACAACGCAGCGTATGCAGGAGAGTTTCCGGATGACAATGGATAATGGCGAAGCAAAAAGAGAAAAAGTGATGGATACGATGAATATTGTAGCCTGGTTTACCAATGAAATTCCGGGCTCATTTGGACCCGATACATACCAGGGTCAGCTGCCGGGAACTATTTTGGAAATTGATGTCAATAACGGAAGAACCTCTTTTAAAGCAATTGAAATTTCTCCAAAGGTTGATATTGCAAAGATCAAAGAACCAACAAAAGGAAAAAAAGTAACCGCAGAAGAGTTTGCAAAAGAAAGAGAAAAGCTGATGCAGGAAATGATGCAGAATGGTGGCGGACCCGGTGGTATGCGGATTAATATCAGAAATTAATCAGACAAACAATATCGTTAAAGGCGACATGATCATGTCGCCTTTTTATTTTGAGTTTATCCAGGTTATGCTCTCAGTTCCACCTTAAATGCAAGACTGAAATATCGAAAATAATGATCCTTGTTCTCAATATTATTTGCATTCCATTCTTCCCCATAAACAAACGGGCTTGTGCTTGACCACGCTGCTTCACCAATTGCTACCAATGTATCCGGGCTTTTAAGCCTGAAACCATACGTTTTGTCTTTATATAATTGCACGGACTGCAATGGAAACTGTAGCCAGTTTTCTGCATCATTTTCATCTACTTCGAGCTCTGCTGAAGAAAGGATCGGCCCCCATTTTTTTCCCTGTTTGTCAAATTCATGCAAAGTGAGGATCAATTTGCCGGGATGCGAAACTGCAATTGAATAAACCTGGATTTTTTTAAGTGGGCCGTCTTCGGGGCATTGAAAAGTTTGCCCTGCAAGATGATCGGCAGAACCCGCTTTCATATGGCCAATCCATAAACAGGTATTTCTGTGGAGTTGCTCAAGGGCAGGATGAAGATGGTTGCCAAAAGTCGTCGTTTTCATACTCACATGTTTTAAATTATAGATTAAAACAGCTGATTGTGGCAAGAGCTACTTTCTAAAACTAATCGATCTGCCAAATATTGTGGTTGTGTATAAAAACGACTTGGCATTCCGCAAAAACCGGCCATCCTCATTATTATTGTTAAAATGATTAATTTAACTCGATAAATATTACTGAGGCAAAATCGATCAAAGGAAAAAGCGACAGCTTTTATATTTATAGTGAACTCGGTGCTGCACTTATAGCTCGATGGCTTTAAAAGAAATAATTAAAAAAACATGAAAGCAAGATCAATAAAAGGAATAACAGCAGAAGATATAAAAGATGCTTTTAATAAAAACACAGCTGATGGTTTTCGGCCAACTTTAGCTATTGTATTTATTGCAGAGGACAATGAAAGAGATTCTATTACAAAATTATTATCCGAAAAAACTATTAAGATCTTTGGCGCCTCAACCGGGAGCAATTTTATTGATGAGGATATTGAATCTGGCGCTACGGTTATTTTGCTTCTTGATATTAACCCTGAGTATTTTCGTCTTGAAATAAAAAGTACAGATTCTGTAACTACAAAAGAAAATGCTGAGCAAATCGCTAAAACTGCAAAAGCTTCTTTTAAACAACCTTCATTCCTTATAATTTCAGGTGGCTTAACTACAGATGGAGACCAGATCATTGAAGGAATTGAAAATGTCTGTGGCAAAGGCACAACAATTTTTGGCGGTCTTGCCGCTGATGGCCTTAAAATGGAGCGAACCTACGTTTTTACCAATGATATACTTACTGATAAAGGCCTGCTTGCATTAATATTCGATGAAGAAAAAATTGAATTGAATGGCGTTGCTGTTGGCGGATGGAAACCTATAGGGATAGACAGGGTCATCACAAAATGTGATGGAAATGTTGTCTACACAATTGATGACGAGCCGGCGCTTAGTTTTATAAAACGATACGCAGGATTAAAAGACATAAACGCAGATAATGCATTGAATTTTTTACTTGCAAGTAATTTTCAATTACAATTGCAAAGAGAGAACAAACACCCTGTGATGAGAACACCGATGTGGGCAAATATCAATGACGGCTCTATTGTTTTTGCCGGAAGTCTGCCACAAGGCTCCAAAGTAAAACTGAGTTTGCTGCCAGGTTTTGAAGTTATTGACGCAACAAAAACTGAATTTCTAAAATATAAAAAAGAGCAGCCCGACGTGGATGCTTTAATCGTTTTTTCCTGTGCGGGCAGGCAGATAACTCTGGGTCCTTATGTAGGTGAAGAAGTAGATGGAATAAAAAAAATTTGGAATGCGCCACTTGTTGGCTTCTTTTGTTATGGCGAAATTGGAAAAGTAGTTTCGGGTCAACACGAATTTCATAATATGACTTGCTCATTGGCTACATTAAAGGAAAAATGAGTCCTCAGCTACAAACGATATCCGATTTTTTAAAAAATTCTTCTGCATTGACTGATGCGGACAAAGAATCACTTTTAAAAGTCATTAAAGAGGTAGATAAGAATCAATCCATGATCCAGTTCAAGCTTGACCGGATCGAAAAAGACAGGAATACACTTTCGGTAATGCTACAGGAAAGTATTGAGGATCTTCAAAAAAAATCAATGGCTATTGAAGAAGCTAATAAAGAACTTACAAAAACTCTTGAGGAGCTTAAAGCAACCCAGGCACAACTTATTCAATCAGAAAAAATGGCTTCGCTTGGTGAGTTAACTGCGGGCATTGCTCATGAAATTCAAAACCCACTAAATTTTGTCAATAATTTTTCCGAAGTAAGCAATGAGCTGATCGATGAAATGACAGAGCAGCTGGAAAAAGGAAATGCGGAAGATGCTAAAGCCATAGCGAATGAAATAAAGATGAGTTTAGAAAAAATCAATATCCACGGCAAACGAGCCGATGGCATAGTCAAAAGTATGTTGCAGCATTCCCGGACCAGCAGCAATAAAAAGGAACCAACCGATATCAATGTATTGGCCGATGAATATTTAAGACTGGCTTATCATGGAATGCGTGCAAAAGACAAATCATTTAATGCAGCGCTCAAAACCGATTATGATGAAAACATTGGTTTAATAAAAATTATTTCGCAGGATATTGGCCGGGTAATTTTAAATCTAATTACTAATGCGTTTTACGCAGTAATGGAAAAAAAGAAATTGCACCAGGAAGGATATGAACCAACAGTAACAGTAAGTACCAAAAAGATTGATAACAAGATTATAGTTAATGTAAAAGATAATGGTACCGGAATTCCGCAAAGGGCTTTAGATAAAATTTTTCAACCTTTCTTTACTACAAAGCCAACCGGCCAGGGAACAGGGCTTGGTTTATCATTGAGTTATGATATAGTGACCAAGGGACATGGAGGGGAATTAAAAGTTGAAACAAAAGAAGGAGAATATACCGGGTTTAGTGTTATTTTACCAGTATAAATCATAAATTCATCGAATGAAAATTTTAGTAGTAGACGACGAAAAAGATGTACAGGTTCTCTTCGAACAAAGGTTCAGAAAAGAGATCCGTAACAAAGAAATGGAATTTGCTTTTGCCTACTCAGGCGAAGACGCATTGAAGTACCTGAACGACCTTAGTCATGAGGCTGTCTTGATACTTTCAGACATCAATATGCCCGGTATGAGTGGCTTGGAATTGCTCAGGCATATCAAAGAAAAACACAAAGAGCCACCACCGCTGGTAATGATGATAACAGCTTATGGCGATGCAGATAATTATAATACTGCCATGAAACTAGGTGCTGATGATTTTTTGACAAAGCCCCTGGAGTTTAGCGTGCTAAAAGAAAAATTAAAAGCGATACACTAATGGCAAAAATATTAGTGGTAGATGATGAAACGGATCTCGAAGTGCTGATCAAACAAAAGTTCAGGCAAAAAATTCGTGAACATAAGTATGAGTTTTTATTTGCAATAAATGGCAAACATGCATTGGAGCAATTAGAACTAAATTCCGACGTTGATGTTGTGCTAAGTGATATCAATATGCCCGAAATGGACGGGCTTACACTACTTTCAAAGATCAATGAACAAAATACTTTATTAAAAGCCGTTATAGTTTCTGCCTATGGTGATATGGAAAATATTCGTACAGCAATGAACCGCGGCGCTTTTGATTTTGTGACCAAACCTGTAAATTTTGAGGACCTGGAACTGACAATGGAAAAGACCATTAGCCATGTTCAGCAGATGCGGGAAACGATGAAGGCGATCAAAGAAAACAACATACTTAAAATGTATGTGGATGAAACCGTACTGAACTTTATGGCTGGCCGTGAGTTTGAATCAACATTGATGTCAAATGAAACAGTAAATGCTACCGTTGCTTTTATCGATATCTGCAGCTTTACTACCATTAGCGAAAATGAATCTCCTGATATAGTTGTAAGGCTGTTGAATAAATATTTTGATGTAATGGTCAAAGAAATAATTGCGCAAGGTGGATATATAGACAAGTTTATGGGCGATGCAGTAATGGCTGTGTTTCGCGGGGAATATCATTTAGACAGGGCCATGGATGCCTGCCTGGCGGTAAGAAAAACCGTAAATGAACTGCCAAACGAATCAGGTAATATTTTCTTTACACCAAAAGTTTCTATTGGTATCAATAGCGGTGAAATGATCTCCGGTAATATCGGCTCCGCAAATTTGAAACGCCTTGACTACACGGTGATAGGCGATGTGGTCAATACCGCACAGCGATTACAAACGATAGCGAAAGAAGGACAGATCATTATTAGCGAATCTTCCTATGAAAAAGTAAAAGAATCTTTCAACTGCAATAAAGTGGGTGAAGTGACTTTAAAAAATAAATCAAATCCCGTAACGATCTATGAAGTGCTTGGCTAATTCTATTACCTTCTTATGATCACATTACCTCTCCCTCCCGGCCCATTCGCATTAGCACTCATTTTATTTAAACTATATGTAAAGCTTAATAAAAAGAAACGCTTCAACACACGATTGCTCTGATCCTCGATATAGTTTGAATTAGTAGTTCGAACAATTGCCTGGTTCTCGTTCAGGAGGTCATGCACACTGATTTTCATTTCACCACGATTATATTTTAAAAACAACTTACTGAACGCTGCATTCCATAATGGAACCTTGGCATTGAATCCTTCAGAACGTTTGCTGCTGATTGTGTACGTAAAATCTGTCGATAGGTAAAAATTCTTAGGCAATTGCCACCCTGCATCAATGCTGTAGTCTTGTGTCAAATAGTTATTATTAAGTGATGATTGTAATGAATATTTTGCTTTATTGTAAGCAACTCCCCCCCTTAAACTAAGATCAATTTTGTCTTTAAAGCTTTTTGATATTTCAACACTTGGGTCAAAGCTGATATTGTAGATATTATTTCGGTTGGTATTTATGAATTGTATGGTTTTACTATATCCAACTCCTGTATTGAAGTTCATGGTTGCTTTCATGAAACGTAAAGGCCAACCAACACTTATATCGTTATTCAAATTATATACACCATTCACATTCACCGGCGTGGTTAGTTTTCTTCCAAATGAATCGACCACGTCAAAGTTCACGATCTTATTATTGGTAAATGAATAGCTGCTGAACCAGAAAAAGCTTTTATTGCGGAAAGGATTCATGCCTGTATAATTTGCGTTGATGCGATGCGTGAATTCCTGTTTCAGGTTGGAATTACCCAATTTTATGTTAAGCGGGTTGCTGATATCGGGAATGGGCTGTAACTGGGATACCGATGGCTGATTAGTTGATGCACGATAATCGAGTTGAAGATTTTTGAATCTTGTAAAATTATATTGAAATCTTGCATTGGGCAGCAGGTTATAAAATGATTTTGTGATGACAGAGTCTTTTATACCAGATTTAATAGTTCCTTCTAGGTCTGCATTTTGCCATGTTAAACCAAATGAATAATTATATTTTTTCTTTTGTGTACGAAGCCTGATGCCAGCGGTTTTTGTTCCATAAACGTTTTGATAATTGTTCGTGAGCAGCGGATTTTCAATATCATGTTTGCCTGAGCTTTTATTATAATCATAGGTGATTTTATCAGAGACCGAACGGCTTTCATTTTTTGAAACACTGAACTCAAGCAGCGACCTTTTGAACAGTGGTTCCGTATATACAGCTCTTGTATTATAACCTCTTACTTCGCTTTCAAAATCACTATGCTGATTGATCGAGTCTGTTTTTACCAAATTCCCCTGCCTGTCATAAAACTCGTTTATAGATGCCAACTCGCCATTCCCGTCTCCATTATTTAATGTAGTGCCGACGCTAAGCGAAAATGTTCTTCCCCTTCTTTTGAATTTTTTCCTGTATAATAAAGTTCCGTTGAAATTATACCCATCGCTTGCAGAAAAATTATCGCTAACTCCTCTATTGCTGCGAAGCAATTTTTCTGATAATGTTTCATAAGCGCTGGCCGAATGATTGTTTGAATTTTGCAAGTTAAGGGTTGGTGTAAATTTCAGCGAGTTCATAGAGTCGATCAAATAGTCATATGTAAGATTAAAGCGATGCGAGTTGCTTAGGTTATCTGTTCTTGAATTTTGATTATAGAAATAAGTAGAATCAGGTAATATATATTGACGACTTAGCTTTTGTTCGGTCACAGGATTATAACGGTTGTAGAAATAATTACTCTGCACTTCCATTTTTGTTCCGATGATATTATTGTAGTTGGCGCCGCCAGCCCACGAGGTATTAATAGAATTATTATTTCCACCACCCATCGAACTTGCCAAAGGGTCATTTGAAGAAATATTAATATTAACACCGCCCCCTCCACCACCGCCTAATTGATTCATGCCACCAGTGAAACTAAGAATATCCATAAATGAGAAACCTTCAGCATTTGTATTGTTACCCATTCCTATTACTGACATTTGTCTTGCTCCCTTAAAAGAATTCACATTAAATTTTCCCTGGTAACGACCCTCTGTGCCGCCACCGGCATTTACTTTTCCAAATACTCCTTTCTTTTTATCCTTTTTAAGTTTCAGGTTAATTGTCTTTTCACTTTGTCCATCATCAAAGCCGGTCAACTGCGCCATATCACTTTGTTTGTCGTACACCTGTACTTTATCTACGGCATCTGCTGGTAAATTTTTAGTTGCGATCTTAGGATCGTTTCCAAAAAATTCTTTTCCATCAACCAAAACTCTTTTCACCTCCTGCCCCTGTGCCTTCACAGTCCCATCCTTTTCTACCTGAATTCCCGGCATTCTTTTCAAAAGATCTTCTACCACCGCATTCGGTTTTGTTTTGAAGGAACCCGCATTATACTGAACAGTGTCGCCAATTAATGTTACCGGTGGCGCTTCCGCCATTATTACTACTTCTTCCAACACTTTATTTTTGTCACTTACTTCAATATTTGGCAGGTCAATATTCTTGTTTGCAACATTTACAGTAAAATATTTATTGACATTATGATAATTGACATGAGTAACCAGCAAGCGGTAATCACCATATGGAACATTGGCTAAAGAAAACTCTCCGCGGCTGTTTGTCATGGTAAATGTTACCAAGGAAGAATCTTTCCTTTGCAGAACAGTGATGGTGGCGGCTGGTACGGGTTGTTTAGCAATTGTATCAAAAACAACTCCTTTAATATTACCATTCTTTTGTGCAGAAGTGGTTAACCAAATAAATCCGGACAAAAGGGTCAATAAAATTTTCTTCATACATCGGTTGGTTTTTCCCGATGACTTTCGGGATCGGGTACGAAAATATTCTTATGAAGTTGGAAACCCGGTTAAGCAGAGTTGAAATTAGGTTAATAAAAGTTAAAGCAACGGCTATTCGTCAATGGCAAGTCCTTTGTCCTTATCTTCTCTTTCCTTTTCATAAACCTGGATCTTAATTACCCAATTAAGCATATCGGATTCTAATGCCAGGGCAAGTTTCAATTTTCTTAATTCCGGAGTTTTGGCTCCCGGGTTTAAAACGATCGTGGTAAATTTTATAGCTTCTGAAGGTTTTATATAGTCCCCTTTAAAGACAGCGGTGTTTCCGTTCATATTTACTGAGAGATGCTGAAGTGAATTATAAATGATCCTGAATTTTTTTGAGGCTTCTTCAAAATCATCAGTTTTGATCATCTCTGCTTCCCATGAATAAATATCTTTTGTGTTTGAGCTATATTTTATCAGCTTGCACTTGATCGCATCTTTTACAGTAACCAGGCATTCGAATTCTTTACTCTGGGGGTTTTCTATTATTTGTTCTCCAATGATATTTTTATATCCATTAGGATAATCACTTATCACTTTTGCTATGTCCGGTTGCAAGGAATTCTTAATTGGAATAACCTGTGCTGAAAGAGTAAAAACAAAGAAAATGAATAGAAAGGTGGCAGTTAATGGCTTCATGAGATGGAATTTTAACAATAATGCTTGCAAGATATACGAGAATTTTTTAACTTTATAGCATACTTTATCTGAAAATCAAACGTTAATTAAAAAAATCCGTGTATGAAAAACAGAGTTATTGTTCATGGGCATGAGGAGGCGAAGATTTATAAACACAACTACAAGCCTTCTTTTAGTATTATGAGGTTGCTTCGTTCTGTGCTCGGTGTTATAGTTACAGGTCAATCGCTGGCCGCACATAAATACCATTATCGCAGAAAGTAGTTTCCTACTAACCCCCAAAATATAAAAAGGCGTGCTGAGATCAGTCGCCTTTTTTCATTTACTATTTATCAATTTCTGAATTGTTTCATTCCCCTGTCCATCATACGCTGCATATTTTGTGGCATCTGCACTTGTTTGCCTGCCATGCGTTTGAGATTGTAAATAAAGCTTATCAAAAAATACCGGCGAAGGACATTGCTGCTGTTATCCTCATAATAATTTTCTCCAATAGTCCTGGTTATCGATTTGTTCTGGTTGAGAATATCATAGACCGTAAATCTTAATTCAGCAGCTTTATTCTTCAAGAACTGTTTTGAAAGGCTGGCATTCCACATAGGAATACTTTGATTAAATCCGTCTGAACGACCAGAGTTGATAAGAAGATCGAAATCAGTAGAAAAGATAATATCTTTTTTAAAGGTATAACTGAAATCAGCCGTATAGGTTTGCGTAAAATAGTGTGTATTCAGGTTTTCCTGTAAGGAGTAACGGGCATTATTATAGGTTAAACCACCTGTAACACCCATGTCAAACTTGTTTTTATTATAATTAAACCCAAATGTCTGCGTAAGTAACAAACGATTAGTAAGATTTTTTTCTTTATAGATCATGCTGATGTCATGGTTATAATTGACGATCGTTGTAAGGTTAACATTACTTCCCTTTAATTTTTTTATCGGAAACCCAAATGAACCAAATGCAGATACATTATAAGCGCCATCAAGATTTACTGGTCGTGATATTGTTACTGCCCGGTTTATAGAATCAATGCTATTTACAATTTTATTTCCTGTTGTGCTTACACTGAAATTGGTCGTGAAAAAACGAAATGACATTATATTGAACGTGCTGTAATTAATATTGAAGTTGCTAATGAACTCTTGCTTCAGTGAAGGATTTCCTGTCTTCACCTGGATTGGGTTGGTTACATCGGCCACATCCTGCAGTTGTGTAATGCTTGGCGCATTGGTTCTTCCACGATAATTAAACCTGAAGTTCTTGGTTTTATTAACGCTGTATGTAAAACTGGCTGTCGGGAAAAAATTCGTAAAGTTTTGGGTGATCGTTGTGTCTTTGCCGGTATTTGCTCTTATGCTTCTGCTTCCCAATTCTGTAAACTGTATGGCCAATCCAAGCTGGTAATTATATGTCTTTTGCTGTAAACGATAATTGAAGCCAAGGCGGTTTGAAATATTTGTGTTTTCAAAATAATTTGTCTGCAACAAATTCAACACGTCATATTTTCCTGATATTGAATTATAATCATAGCTTTCTTTATCTGAAATATTACGGTTGTGCGTATACGCATAGTTTAACTCCAGTATCTTATTTTTTCCCAACGGTTCAGTATAGGATGAACTTACAGTATTGTTATTTGCTTTTGTATCCTGCGTTCCTTTCAGATTCTGATCTGGGGAAGTATATAAACTTCCATCCGGTTTATAAAAATTATAGGGCGCTAGACTATAGTTCTCTGCGTCACTTTCATTATACCCGTTTCGCCAGCCAAGCGTAAATGTGCGGCCGATCCTTCTAAACTTTTTACGGTAGAGTAATTCTCCACTATAATTCATCCCATCTCTTGTGTTCTTGTTGGCAGTTTTGTTTGAGACAGCCAGGTAATCATATACGCCATGTGAAAAAGTATAGGAAGTATCCATATATTTTCCGTTTGACTCTTGAAAATTCAGATTGGCAGTGTACAAAACCGAATTCATTGAATCGATCGCATATTCCCATCGGACATTGAACCGGTGACTCCTGTTCCTGTTCCTTGATTCGCTTTCAGTCGTTACATCAGTAGAAGAATCATCCGGAAAATATGTTTGCCGGAAACTGCTTTGCTTTAGAAGGTTATCTGATTGAGAAAAGAAATAACTGCTTCGAAAATCGATCTTCTTACTCCATTGATCATTATAATTTAAGCCAATCGATCTTGAAGTGGTGATGCCGCTTCCATTGCTTCCCCCGCCGAATCCACCACCAAATCCGCCACCTCCTGCAATGGCTCCTTTCAGGGCTCCCATGTCAAGAGCAGCTTTGCTGAATTGTGCCATTCCTCCTTGCGAAGAAATGATGTCACTAAAACTAAATCCTTGTTTGTTTGTATTATTTGCCGCTGCTAATAAAGAGATCCGTTGATTGCCACGAAAATGATTAAAAGATAAATTGCCCTCGTATCGGCCATCAGAACCGCCGCCGGCTGCAATTTTTCCAAAGTCGCCTTTGTTCTTGTCCTTCTTTAGTTTGATATTAATTGTCTTTGAACGACTGCCATCATCTATTTTGGTAAACTTAGATTGTTCACTCATGTCATCAAACACCTGTATTTGGTCCACCATATCGGCAGTGATATTCTTTGTTGCAAGTTTTGGATCATTTCCAAAAAATTCCTTGCCGTCAACTAAAACTTTCTGGACGTTTTCCCCCATTGCTTTGACCGTACCATCTTTTTCGACTTGCACACCAGGAAGCTTTTTCAAAAGGTCTTCCGTTGTTGCGTTGGGCTTTGTTTTAAACGCATCGGCTTTGAAAGAAACTGTATCGCCGTTAACTTTTACCGGAGTTAAATCGGTCACTGTGACACCGGCCAATGTTTTATATTCTTTTTGAAGAATGATCTCGCCGAGATCAGCAGTTTTCTTTTCTGCAGTAACTGTAAATTGTTTTTTGAAATTTTCATAGCCGGTGTAGGAGATCATCAATAAATAATTGCCTACATCAAGATTGGTAATTTCAAAGTTTCCTTTTTTATCGGATAAAGAAAAGCTTATTAATGAAGAATCTTTTACCAGCATTACAGAAACAGTGGCTTCAGACAAGGGCTGCTTTCCCGAGGTGTCAATTAATTTCCCTTTTACAGAGCCATTGATCTGTGCCTGGGTAATAAATGCAGAAGAAAGTATGGAAAGAAGCAAGATGAGTTTCTTCATAACAGTTGATGCGTCTACGAATTTAGACGTAATGAGTGGGGAAAGCCTTTGCGAAACTCAAAAATAAAAGCTAAAAGGTGAGAACTAAATATGAAAGGCTAACTAAACAAGTATTCTACATCTTCTCTCGAAAGCGATTTTACAAATGTATTATCGTCAGCAATCAGGTCTTTTGCCAATGCTCGTTTCTTTTCCTGCAGTTGAATGATCTTGTCTTCAATGGTATCAACACAGATCATGCGGTATGCAAAAATATTCTTATCCTGCCCGATACGGTGCGTTCTGTCAATCGCCTGTTGTTCAACAGCGGGGTTCCACCATGGATCAACGATATATACATAATCAGCTGCAGTCAAATTCAAACCAACACCACCGGCTTTTAAGGAAATTAAAAACACTCTAACGGATTCATCATTTTGAAAACTCTGAATAGCTTTCTCCCTGTCAGGCGCCGCGGTGCTTCCATCAAAATATTCATACTTCACTCCTAACTGATCCAATCTTCCCCTTATTAGTGCAAGCATTCCAAGAAACTGTGAAAACACTAATGCTTTATGATTGCCGATATTTTCAACGATCTCTCTTGACAGTTCATCAAGCTTGATCGAATGATTTTCATATTTATCCGTTTCATTCAATATTGCCGGCGAATCACAGATCTGGCGAAGTTTCATCAAGCCCTGCAAAATTGTAAGCTGCGATCTTTGTATGCCCTGCGTTTCTATTGTTCCCAAAATTTGATTGCGGTAATCATTTCTATAAGCTTCATAAATGCTCCGCTGCTCATCTTCCATTTCACAATACAAAATTGTTTCTGTTTTATCCGGAAGATCTTTTGCCACCTGTTCTTTTGTGCGGCGAAGAATAAATGGATAAAGAATTTTTTTTAAATGTTCTTTTCGATCAGGTTCACCAAATTTGTCGATCGGTATTGCAAACTCCTGCCTGAAAAATTCCATACTGCCCAGCATACCCGGATTCAGGAAATTCATTTGAGCAAAAATGTCAAACGTATTGTTCTGCAGCGGCGTACCACTCATGCACAACCGGTTCTTTGCATGCAGTAAGGAAGCGGCCCTTGTTACTTTACTCAACGGATTTTTTATTGCCTGGCTTTCATCCAGCAATAAATAATCCAGCTCTATCGTCATCAATAATTTTATATCGCTGCGCAATGTGCCATAAGTGGTAATGATCACATCGCTGTTTGCAAATTTTTCTTTGTCTCTCGATCTTGCGGCGCCATGATGTATATAATAAGTAAGTTTTGGTGTGAATTTTTTTATTTCATTTTCCCAGTTATAGATAAGCGTCGTTGGACAAACGACCATAGCTTGTAGCTTGCCATGTTCATTTTTATAATGCTGCATAAAGGAAAGAGCCTGCACAGTTTTACCCAAACCCATATCATCTGCAAGAATGCCGCCCCATTTTACTTCGCTTAAATAATTGAGCCAATGATAACCCGATACCTGGTAAGGGCGAAGTACTCCCTGCAATTCTCCCGGTAAGTCGATCTCTTTTATCGTATTGAACTCTTTCAGGTTCTCATATTTCTCCTCCAGCTTCAGCACCAATTCATTTTCATCCCTGTTCTCATACAACTCATCGATCACACTCATGTGATAACGACTCAGTTTAAGCTGATTTGTTTTTCCCTCTCCAACCCGGAAGAGCAATGAATATTTTTTCAGCCATTCTTCCGGAAGGATTCCCAATGTACCATCACCTAATTGAACAAATTGCTGCTTGTTCGCCAATGCTCTTTTTACTTCAGCCACACTTACCTGCTGATCGCCAAAAACAATATCGATCCTTGCATCAAACCAATCAGTATTGCTGTTGATAAAAATTTTTGTAGATGGTCTTGCCGTGTTAAAACGGAAATTTTTCAATGCATCAAAGCCAAACACCGGCGTTTTCATATCATTCATTGCATCCACAAATAAAAAGAACCAGTTATTTTTTAAAACATCGATTCCTTTCAATGCCAACGCCTGTGAATCTTCCTGGTAAATAAAATTGCTGTGCAAATTTTGCATTTTAGCAATAAACTCCTGCTCTGCCGGACGGTTACGATGAACAATAATTACTTTATCTCCCGCCGGTACTACCACTTCATCTCTTTCTTTAGCCGTTGTCGCAAATCCTTTATAAGAAAAGATTGGTTGGAATAAAAGATAATCTCCTTTTTCTGCCAGGTAAAGGCTTATATCAGGTTTGCCATCCTTAATTTCCTGCAAAAGAGATTTATCAAAATTGACCTTAAACTCTTTTGTAAGTGGCAACACCTGTTCCTGTAAAACATTACTCCAGTCAGAAAAATCTGTCTTCTTTGAGCCGGTTGGAAAAAAATTCTCCACCATTTCACATGTATGCTGATCTTTCCAAATAAACAATTGATGATTGTATAAGTAGAATAGCGGCGTCCCTGCTTCGTTGTCCTTAAGATCAAGCAACAGACCACCGGCTTTTACGGTTGCTTTTATTTCAATAGACCCATTGCTTTTTATAATATCAAATGATGGCTTAATATCATCCGATGTTATATTAATTTGCTGAAGGTTTGAAGTACGGAAAGCTTTACTTTTTGCAAGCTGAAATATCAATCCCTTACCCGCTACTGATAAGAAAAGTTTTTTCAGTTTTGGAAAAAGATATTCTCTTGCCAGGGCACGGGTATCTTCCGGCAGATCATCTTCTTCCTGGTGAATGATATTTTCCCAAATACCCGAAAATGGTGAATTACGACTGATATATTTACTGATCTCGGGCTCCTGCAATTTTCTTATTGCATTGAGCATTTGCTTATCATCTTCATTAAAATTTTCAGCCTCGACATATTTTGAAAGATCAAGTTTTTCAACCTTGCCCGAAAACACATCTGCATTTTCATCAGCTTCACCACTTATCGCATCAATGGTGAAATAAGGATAATTTTTTTTATTGAAATTGATAACCATCCCGAGCCGGTGAGTGATAACAGGTGTTTCAGGTTTCGGTAAGGCTTCGGTAAAAACCTCTTCCTGCACTTCAACTGGTTTGGGTACTGAGACGGTCGCAGGCGCATTTACTCTTTTAATACTTGTATCAAGTACCCGTAAAAAAGGCTTTCCATCTTTATAAGAAAATTCAAATTTTCCTTTAAGATCATCGCTTAATGAATAACCATAGGCCTCCAGCAATTTATTTTTTTCTTTATCCCAGTTGCGAATGCTATCGAAATAATACGGACCATGCGAATTCAATAATTGCAAGAACACGATCATTTTTGGCAGGTTTAACGGATGATCTATGTCTTCATAATCAGAGCTTGTATCAAAATTTCTTTCTTCATTCTTTCTAATAATGACCTTGTAAGGTCTTCCATCTATTTCTACAGTTGCTTTTACTGTTTCATCTTTTGCTGATTCAATATTGGCTTTATCAGTTCGCAGATACTGTTCGGCATCCTGATAAGTTGTTTGAGAAGAAAGAAGGCGCAGTGTTTTCAGATCAATATGCTTCATCTTGGCAACTGTATGCCGCTGATCGTATTTAGACATTCCGGTTTTCAGCAGGTTCTTATCCAGCATTTCCTGTAGCTGGAACAAGGCCGCTGCTTCGTGACGACAAATGTCTCCAAGATTGTAAGGGCAGGCGCAGCGCATGGATACATGTTGCGGATCGTTTATTTTTTGAATATAAACTTTATAAAAAGTGGAATAGCTATCATCCTTTACACGAAACACTGCAGATCCAAAAAGATTATCATACTCCACGAGCTCGACAAATCCAATTGCGTGTATTTTTTTTCCACGACGGATCACTTCATCAGTTCCATGGGTGTAAACATATTTGAGAAGATGTGGTAGGGCCAAGTGAATTTAGATTTTAATAGGAACCCCTTCGCTCAGAAAAGGGTAATCTGCAAAAATAAAGGAATGTATTTCTGATTTCCAGCGATTAAGACATAAATAAATTATTTTCTGTTCGGAGAAAAGTAAGAATGAAAAAGAGTATCTTTATAGGTTTATTTTTTATGTAACTCGGCTCCTTGTTGTTGATCTTATTTCACTATCAATTTTCCATTATAATATACCGGTAATACGTTTGCGCCATCTGCTGTTAAGCAATAGCGAATATCTTTTTCCAACCCAAAACCCATTAACCGGTGATAATGCGATGCTTCGTTTTTTTTCATAAAACCAAAAAGATCTTTTTCTGCTTTTTTATAGATTGTTCCTGCAAGATGTGATGAATCGCAGTTAATAGAAAAATGTTTTTGGATCTTTGAAATGACTGCTCCCGCAAACAACATATCCTCCATATTTACTCTATCCTTCCATGCAGCACAACCAAGTATTACATTTTGTTTCCTTTCAATAAGATGGTCACACACTGCTGAAAGATTGGGAAACGAGCCGGTAATAATTTCTTTGGCGCCTTTATCCAATGCCATTTGTAAAAGTCTTGTACCATTTGTTGTAGTAAGAACCAATGTTTTTCCTTCAATAAAATCCCGTGGATATTCAAATGGTGAATTGCCATGAATAAGACCTTCTGCTACTTTTCCATCTCTTTCTCCTGCGGTAATGCCATGAATTTGTTTTCCAATTTCAATACAACGACTAACACTATCAACCGGTATCACTGATTTGGCGCCGTTGTATAATGCTGTTGTAATAGTGGAAGTAGCCCGAAGTACATCAATAATTACAACGGTAGCACTACTTATTTCATATAGATTTAATAACGCTGGTGAGAGAGAAGTAAAAAGAGTAGGCTTAATCTTATTCATCAGGCAAATATAATAAAGGATAAGTCATCGTCGATTGCTCAACAAGGCTCTCCATTTATCAGTCTCCGCATATTGCTTTATCACAACGTTGCGGTGATTGATCAACTTTTCAAGATA
>DASTZB010000111.1:0-21399 GCA_035764525.1 Chitinophagaceae bacterium
CCTAAACCAAAGACAACGGGAGTTAGATCCGTTAATTCTTCATCATTGAAATCAAGTCTTTTTTCTCCTAAAATTTTTATATGAGAGAATTCATGAGCAAGTGTTGCAACTAATTTTTCGGGGTCAATCAAGTTTTTTTTCTCTATTAAGATATCGTATCTGCCTTGATCATTTTTTCCATAGTATAAACCGGCAGACAGACTATCGCCACTATCTTTGTCAACCTCAGTCCAGATTCTGTGTCCAAGATCACCGCGATACTCCTGAATGTTTTGGTCGTATATATCAAGTTTTATTAAGTTATTATCAATTTCCATTTGCTGGGCTACTATCTCTGCGGTTTTCGTCAAAGACTCTTCTGAACCGTCATAACGAATAGGGAAATGTTCAGGTGTTGGGAAAAGCATCGGCTTAGTTCCAATATTTTCGTGCCCAAATTGTGTTGCCAACCATATAAAAGCATTTTCCATCCAAAGACGCATCTCTGGGTCTATCGGGCATTCATTGTTTTGTTTTTTTCGGAACAATCCAAACATAAAACAATAAGATAGTTATAACTTTCTAATTTACGCAACTTCTTCGATTGATCGCCGAATAGAACTAATACAGTACAAGAGTGCGACGCAACGAATGCTTAATAGTAGTAAATTAGCCGACTCCAAAAATAAAAAATCACAAACATGAGACGACTCAATTTTGTTTTAGTACTCGTATTAACAGCTACGATCATCAATGCACAAAAAATCATGGGCTTTAATGAAGCCAATGCAAAATCACAGTTGGATTGGGAAAAGCAATATGATGCCCAACTGAATGCAAAGAACCTCGATACGTGGATGCAGTTCCTTACTTCGCATCCGCATCATGTGGGCAGCCCACAGGGAAAAGCAAATGCGGAATACATGGCGAATCTTTTTCGTTCGTGGGGTTACCAAACAGAGATCGCCGAATACCAGGTGTTGTTTCCAACACCGAAAACAAGAGAGCTGGAATTGTTGGGCGCAAAACCATACAAGGCAAAACTGGAAGAGCCCGGACTGAAAGAAGATAAAACAAGCGGGCAAAAATCGGAGCAGCTGCCATCATACAATGCTTATTCGGCTGATGGTGATGTGACAGCTGAGTTGGTATATGTGAACCGCGGCATTCCGGCCGATTATGATGAATTGGAAAGAATGGGAATAGATGTGAAAGGAAAGATCGTGATCGCAAAATATGGGGGCTCATGGCGTGGTATAAAACCAAAAGTGGCGCACGAGCATGGCGCTATTGGTTGTATTATTTTTTCTGATCCTGAAGATGATGGTTATATGGCGGGCGATGTGTACCCGCAAGGTCCTTATCGTCCGAAAGATGGTGTGCAGCGTGGCTCGGTGATGGATATGCCTGTTTATCCCGGTGATCCGCTGACACCGGGTATTGGTGCCACTAAAGATGCAAAGCGTTTGAACAGGGAAGATGCGGTAACGATCATGAAAATTCCCGTGCTGCCGATCTCTTATGAAGATGCATTGCCTTTGTTGCAATCATTGGGCGGGCCCGTAGTGCCGACTTCATGGCGTGGTGGATTGCCATTGACTTATCATGCAGGACCAAGTAAAGAAAAAGTGCATCTGAAGTTGCAGTTCAATTGGGATCTGAAACCACTATATAATGTAGTTGCAAAGTTGCCGGGCAGTGAATTCCCTGATGAATGGATCATTCGTGGCAATCATCATGATGGTTGGGTAAATGGCGCTGCTGACCCTATCAGTGGCATGGTAGCTGAAATGGAAGAAGCAAGAGTGATCGGTGAAATGGTGAAGAAAGGATTTAAATTAAAAAGAACATTGGTGTATTGTGCATGGGACGGTGAAGAGCCTTCACTGCTGGGTTCTACTGAATGGGCAGAGGATCACCAGGAAGAATTAAAGAAAAAAGCTGTGGCATACATAAATTCTGATGGGAATAGTCGCGGATTTATTGGTGCTGGTGGTTCGCATACATTGGAGCCATTCTTTAATGAAATAGCAGATGCAGTTATAGATCCGCAAACGGGAGTGAGTATAAAAGAAAGAAGATATGCGAATCAGATGGTAAATGGGGACAAAGCAACAAGAACAAGATTGATGGGAAATAAAACTATTAAGTTGAGTGCATTGGGAGCAGGATCTGATTGGTCGGGATTTTTACAGTTTTTGGGTATCGCTTCCTTGAATCTTGGATTTGGCGGTGAGGGTAGTGGTGGTGAGTATCATTCTGTTTATGATTCTTATGATCATTTTATACGGTTTAAAGATCCGGGTTTTCAATATGGAATTGCTTTATCGAAAACAGCGGGCCGCACAATGATGCGTTTGGCAAATGCGGATGTGTTGCCAATCGACTTCAATAGTTTTTATAAAACTGTGAATGATTATGTGAGTGAATTAAAAACATTGTTGGATAATACAAGAGCTGAAACTGAACAGGAAAATAAAATGATCAGTGATAAGCTATATGATTTGGCGAAAGATCCAAAGAAAGGATTTCAATCTCCCAAACCAAAGGATGTAGTTCCTTATCTCAACTTCAGTGATCTTGAAAATCAAATGGCTCAATTAAAAACCCAGGCTGAGGAGTTTCAAAAATCATATGCGAACGGTACTCAGCTTTCACCTGAGAAACAAAAAGAGTTGAACAAGATCTTGTTTCAAGTGGAAAGAACATTGATAAATGAAAAAGGATTACCAAGAAGATCATGGTACAAGCACCAGGTATATGCGCCGGGATTTTATACCGGTTATGGTGTAAAAACGTTACCGGGTATTCGTGAAGGAATAGAAGAAAGACATTGGAAAGAAGCGCAGGATAATATTGAAGTGGTAGCAAAGACGATAGAAGTTTATACAAATGAAGTAAAACAAGCGACTAGTATTGTGAAGCCAAAGGCGTTTTAACTCCACCCCTTCAATTTTTCAAAAATTTGAAGACTTTAAATCCCCTCTCCTTCAGGAGAGGGGTGGCAGACCATCCGGAATTCGGAGAGTTGATGGGGTGAGGTTATGAAGTGTGAATAGACAATAAAAATAAATTGATTTCCAATTCTTAAATGCAGTTACATAAATATCTTTTACTATTTTGTACAGTTGCCACTGTATCATCTTTTACAAGCACTACAGAAATGCAAACATGCGATAAGTATAAGATGGGCAGGTTTTATATTTATAATAAAGTCAATAAGCAAAGAATAAACATTGAAAGAAGAGATTCATTACAAATAGAAACAAACGAGAGCGGCGATATAACCGTTTTGAAAGTTAAGTGGACAAGTGCTTGTGGTTACGAATTACTATTTAATTATATGACGCCAAAAGAAGTTTCGAAAGACAAGAATGTTCAAAGAATATTCGATTCAAATGGAGATATACCTCTGCAAATAAAAATATTGGGGGGAACTGATAATTATTATGTTTTTGAAGCCAAAAAACCGGGGTTTCAAAATTTGCGTGATACTGTCTGGGTTGTAAAATAGATTTACCTGTGCAATTACCTGTAAACTTTATTGAATCACTTAGAGGAACAGATGGCTTCGATGAAAAGGCTTTTGTAAAAGTACATGAATCGGGGGAGCAGGTCACTTCAGTAAGAATAAACCCATTTAAATCGTCAAACGTGAAAAGTGAAACGTCAAACTATCTTCCGTCTCACATCTCACGTCTCACGATTCACGAAAAAATCCCCTGGACTGAACATGGTTATTACTTAGAAAGCCGTCCTTCTTTCACTTTCGATCCACTCTTTCATGCCGGTTGTTATTATGTGCAGGAAGCCAGTAGTATGTTTTTAGAACAGGCAATAAAACAAACTGTTGGTCTCTCACAACCATTAAGAGTGCTTGATCTGTGCGCAGCCCCGGGAGGGAAATCAACACACCTTCTATCACTTATTTCAACAGAAAGCTTGCTTGTCAGCAACGAAGTCATTCGATCAAGAGCAAATATTCTGAACGATAACATCAGCAAATGGGGTTGCAGCAATGTGATCGTGACACATAATGATCCAAGAGATTTTCAACGACTGGAAAATTATTTTGATGTGGTCGTTGTTGATGCTCCTTGCAGTGGAAGCGGTTTATTTCGTCGTGATGCAGAAGCAATAGAAGAATGGAGTGAGCAAAATGTAGCTTTATGCAGTCAACGACAACAAAGAATTTTGGCCGATGTTTTACCCGCCTTGAAAAATGGGGGAGCGCTGATCTATTCGACTTGTTCTTATTCTAAGGAGGAGGATGAAGAGATTTGTGAATGGCTGATAAATGAGATTAAAGTTGAAAGTTTAAAGTTGAAAGTTAAAAGTGATTGGAAGGTCGTTGAATCAGAAAAGGGGTATCGCTTCTGGCCGGATAAGGTGAAAGGGGAAGGGTTTTTTATTGCTTGCTTTAGAAAAAGTGATGGCAATGATGAAGAAACTTATTTGCCCAAAGTAAAAGCAGAAAAATTTTCCAACCTTGAAATGGAAATTTTGAATAAGAATGTAAACACTAATGGACTTGCTTTTTTAAAGCAAAGGGGAATTATCTATGGTATTCCTGAAAAATTACTTGCTGATACAAATTTTTTGTCATCAAAGCTGCATGTTGTGAATTGCGGAACGAAAGTTGGGGAAATTATAAGAGATAAATTAGTACCCGACCATGCTTTGGCGCTGAGTACTATTATCAGCGATCAAATTCAAAAAGTAGAATTGGATAATGAGCAGGCAATTCAATATTTAAAGAAAAGAGAGTTAAGTATAAAAACGAATAAAAAGGGGTGGGGCCTGGTTACATACCAGGATCATCCATTGGGATGGATAAATATTCTCCCAAATCGCATCAATAATTATTACCCCAAAGAGTTAAGAATTCTTAAAGATTAAAACACATAAAATTCTGCATCTTTGTAAAAATATATCCCGATGAAAAAACTGTTGATAGCTATAGCCATTTTATTTTCTGCAAATATTTCTTTTTCCCAGGACCTGGTCATTAAAAGCGGATCAAAGGGTTTATACCTTGAACACAAGGTAGCGGCAAAAGAAGGTTTGTTTCCAATAGGAAGAATGTACAACGTTCACCCCCGCCACATTGCTAATTTCAACGGTATTGATTTTAATAAAGGTCTTGCAATTGGTCAACAGCTCAACATACCGCTTACTGACACAAATTTTAAACAAACAGTAAATACGGGAGTTCCGGTGTATTATAACGTTACGGGAAATGAAAGCCTTGCTAACATCAGCGTGAAAAGCAAGGCTCAAATAAATAATTTAAGAGCGTGGAATAACCTTACAACGGATAATGTTTCGTCTGGCACAAAACTGATCATTGGATTTTTGATCTCAAACGAATTACAGGATAAAGTGGTGACTATAACTCCGAAAACTCTTGTTTTGGAAGAATCTGTTTCGAATGTAAAAAAGCAAGAAATTTCAGAAAAGAAACAGCCAGTGAGCGAACCTAAAAAGGATGTAGTTGTAGAAGAATCTGTTTCCAACGTAAAAAAAGCTGAAGAACAAAAGAAACAAATGGAAGCTGAAATTAAAAAAGAGACACCACCTGAAGTAAAAGAAGCAAAGAAAACAGAACCATTAATAGTTACACAACCCGAAACAATAAATAATGAAGGAACAGGTTATTTTAAAAGTAATTATTATCAGCAGGTAAAAACTTCGCCGCTTACAAAAGAACAGACTCTTACTTCCTCAATATTTAAAACTACCAGTGGCTGGCAGGATGGTAAATATTATTTGCTCATTAATGGTGTGGAACCAGGAACCATTGTGAAGATCACAAATCCTTCAAACAGTAAAATCATTTTTGCCAAGGTTCTTTATGCAATGGACAAGATAAGAGAGAATCAGGGTGTTGATATTCGTATCAGTGATGCAGCAGCTTCTACACTTGCAGTTTCTGAAATGGATAAGTTTATTTTGAAAGTGAATTACTGATCATTTTTTTAACAAACGAACATACCAGGGAAGCTTATTTATTTTAAGTGCAGGATAGGTTTCTTCCGTTGCGCCAAAGCTACTATAAAAGAATGCAAGATTACGAATATCAGACCCCTCAAAATCTAGAATTAGGTTTTGATTTGCGTGGTCTTTAATGAAAGCATCGATCAATGCGTGTGAAGCGCCAATTGTTTTCCCATCAGGATGATTTCCGACAAGTATATAATACGCTCTGTTGTGAGAGAAAAAGAAAACTGCTGAAGCAAGTACCTTGTTTTTTGGATCAACAATGGCATATGTTTTTGCCTGTCCTCTAATTTTTAGCAACTCATAAAGTCTTTTAAAATTTGAATAGTCTCCTTGTTTTGTGCCACCGACGTTTTGTAATTGTTCTTTGTTCAGTTTTATTATTTCATCAATAGGAATTTCTTTACTTACTCTACAGCCTAATTGAAAGGCTTTAGTAATGTTTCTTTTGTGATTATCGCGATAGGCGTGATAAATTTCTTCGTAAGATTTATTTAAATAAAGAATGTAATTGGTTCTTAATAATGAAAAGTTTTTCGAATCACCAACTATATTTCCACTATTTAATGAAATTTCGATCAACTTAAATTTTGCGGGGATAGATTTAATAAAATTCCCAACCAATTCTTCAATTAGATCTTTTCCAAACACTCCTAATGAGGCAGTAAAAGCAGGCTGATACATATAAGCGAAACCATATTTCTTATTCCATGTTAAAGGCATTACGGCTTCATATTCTTTGAGCACAAGAGCATCCCAATGTTTTGCCATATGATCAAGATAAAAGGAATAAGCATAAATGACCCCGTTAGATGCATTGGTGATACAGGCATCCCATTTTGCTTTATCAATTTCTTTATGCAGTAAATATTTTATTTGATTCGCAGCTTCCATTAAAAATCAAGATCGCGGCTTATTTTCCGGATATTGAAGTTAGAAATATCAATGTTGAAAGAGATAGTTTTCCAAAATCTTCCTTCCTTTTCCAATACCGATTGGATATAATCTTTATAAATACTACTATAAAGAATAGGGATATAGATATTGACTGTATTTGAAAATAAGGAAAGTTGCAAGCCTGCATCAAAAATAAAACGAGAGAGACCTGCATCCTTGTCCCATGCCTGACTATAAGTGCCAATGTCAGCAAATATTTTCAACGGAATCCTTACGGGTAATAAAGAAAGTGGATTTATTCCCGAAGGAATTGTTGTAGCTAGATTTAAAGCCGCAAGCCAGTCATCTGTTTTGCCAACTTTTTCAGAATACAGATCAGTTCTTATTTTAAACCCACCATCACGCATCATAATCTGCTGGCTCGGGAATCCATCAAATTTATTTCTTCCTATAAAATAATCGCTGTAGGTGTAATCTTCAAAGCCATTCGGGCCGGTCATATTGAGGTGAAAGCGATCCGTCTCAAATTGTTTTGTATAAGTTTTTGAATCGAGATAGAAGAACTTACCTGCGAACAAGCGAACATCCAGGCCACCCTCTTTCTGATAATTAAAAAAATAATTACCAGTAAAAGCAGTCCTGACAAAATCCTTTGCATGTTCAGCATTAAATTCTGCTTTGTATGGGTAAAGAGCCCTGAAATTTTCAACAACAAATTTTAATTGATGCAGCGTACGGTTGTCACTGGTAGTATTTACAGTTTGATTGATGATCGTATCGGTAGGCGTAAAAGTACTGTCGTAAGAAATATTGAAGGACTCCTCATTTATTAAAAATGACTTCCATTGAACATAACGGTTCAGGCTGCTGCGCGGATTCTTTTGATTAAAAGTAAAACGAATACCCGGAACAACTTTTTGAAAGCTTGCAGTTACTGCGTCGCCGGCATCTTTTTCAAAACTGTTCATGGAGAAAGTCGAGCCATTAACGAATAGATCGATCTTTTTTAATGTGCTTGATGGAAAGAATGAATAATTTACTTTACCGATCCCATTTAATTGCTTTGCACCGGTTGAATATAGCGGAGCCACAAAAAACTGAAATCGAGAAGAAGGCAATTTATAATTTGAAATTATACCGCCTATCATTAATTTATCATACTTATTGGCTCCGAATAAAGGCGAGATGATTACTGCATTTTTTGATGGTTCTTTAATATAAGAAACGACAGATTTTGGAGAATATGGAAAGATTATTTTTGTTCCTTTCCTTTCCGTGCCCGGTAATACACCTTTCTTATCAAGCAATGCAAATTCGGTGTCAAGGTTTTGTCTGCTGGTAGCTTCTAAGACTTTTTTAAAGTCTTCCGGGTAGGGATGTTTGAAGTGCCATTGACGATAATATTCCTGCATGGCTTTGTCAAATGTTTCTTGGCCTAGCTTTTTTTCTACCAATTCAACCCAGGCGCCTGTTTTAAAATAAGCGATGTTAGCATAATTTATGCTTGTAAAATTTTCACCCTCTGTATTTATAGGCTGATCTTTTTTGACAGCTACCTTGCTTTCAAACAGTAATCTTTCCACATCTTTTATTGCAAAACTTTGTCTGCCGAATTTGAACTCGCCTTCGTTACCATACTTCCATTTATCGAAGCGGTTATCATAAAAAGTGTTGATTCCTTCATCCATCCACGGATATTGTCTTTCGTTTGTCCCAAGGATCCCATAAAACCAATTATGACCAACTTCATGTGCAATGGTAAAGTCAAGCACTCTTTCATTTGCTTCTGAAGAAATGATTGTGATCGTCGGATATTCCATTCCTCCACCAAATCCAGCCGGGCCTTGTACAGCGCTGACAACATTGAAAGGATATTCTCCCACCCATTCGCTTCTTGTTCGAATTGCTTCTTTTATTGTTTGTAAGCCAGTTTTCCACGATTCAGCTTGGGCTGGTTCATAAAATGTATAGGCATCAATTATTTTTCCTGAAACAAGTTTACATGTATCGTGATTTACGATATAACGTTTATCGGCAAACCATGCAAAATCATGAACGTTATTTTGAATATAGTTTAGCGTCTTTAATTCTGAAGAGGAGGCGGGGTATAAATGAGTTTTAGTTTGTGTCTGGCCGTATTTAGTTTTTATTTTTTCTTTTCGCGGCTGCCATGTAAATGAGGACCTTGTTAACAGCCAAATTTTTTCATCTTCATTTTGCAAGTCACCTGTTGCGGCTACTACATAGTTTTTAGGTAAGGTGATCCGGACATCAAAATTCCCAAACTCACTATAAAATTCTCCCTGGTCAAGATAAGGCATCGGGTGCCAGCCTTTCTTGTCATACACTGCAGGTTTAGGATACCATTGTGTAGCCTGGTAGCTTTCACCTTCATGTCCCCCACGCGAAAAATTATAAGGGAGTTTTACATGGAAAGGGGTTGTGATAATTATTCTTTCTCCTGGGGATAATGGCGAAGGCAACACCAGTTTTATGATATCAATATGTTGTGGATGATCTTCTGTTGGGGCAGTTTGATCATTCACTCTGAATTCAAGACGATTGATATATCCACGGTCCTCTTTTTTTGAGAAATAAAATTTTGTACTTCCATTTTCTAATGACTGATCAGCAAAGGCAGTTTTATCATTTTTATAGGCATTCGGCCAAAGATGAAACCAGATAAACTTTAAGGTGTCAGGAGAATTGTTGATATATTCGATCTTTTCAAATCCATCTAAAGCATGGTCCTTGTCATTCAGAGAAACATCAATTCTATAATTGACTTGTTGCTGCCAATATTGAGAAAATGCCGTAAGCTGTATGCTGAGAGCTATGAGCAGGAAGAAAATGGGTTTTCTCAAAGGATGGAATTTGATTCCAAAAATAAAATCTAAAATCCGCAATCTGAAATCTAAAATAACTATTTACCCTTACCAAGGAAGATAATCCTCAATGTATGTATCATGATCTTGAAATCGAGAGCAAGCGAAATGTTTTCTATGTAAAGCAGGTCAAACTTACTTCGTTCGATCATTTCTTCTACATTTTCAGCATAACCAAATTGTACCATGCCCCAACTGGTGAGCCCTGGTTTTACTTTCAATAGATATTTATAGTAAGGAAATTTTGCAATAACCTGGTCAATATAAAATTTTCGTTCAGGCCTGGGACCAACAAGACTCATTTCTCCTTTGATAATATTCCATAATTGTGGCAGCTCGTCTATTCGCCATTTACGCATAGTCTTTCCCCATGGAGTGATCCGTCGATCATTGGCAGATGAAAGCGACGGGCCTTCTGCCTCAGCATCGACGATCATTGATCTGAACTTATACATCATGAAAGGTTTGCCTTTATAGCCAATGCGTTCTTGCCTGAAAATAATTGGGCCTTTCGATGATAAACTTATCCTGATCGCAATATAAAGAAGCAAGGGAGACAAAAGAATAAGAAAAAAAGCCGCGATCATTATATCAAGCACTTGCTTTATGTTTTGTTGCCAAACTGGCATTAAACCAGTATGCAAATCAATCAAAACTGCTCCAAAAACGTTATTGGTTTTTACAGAGCCGGATAAAATATCCAATGTATCAGGAAGTATTTTTATCTCAACATCTTTTTCACTCAATCGGTCGATGATCTTTTCCATTCCTGCCTGCTCGGATTTTTCTAATGCGATCACCACCTGTTTTACATTGTTTTCATCTATGACTTTTTCAAGCTGATCGATATGACCCAATTCCGGCATGTGTTTCCTGATATTATGATTGCCATTTGTTGCCGAGCTTACAAAACCAATATACCTGTAACCAATGTTGCGAAAGCTCTTTTCGGTATCGTTATAAATTTTGATCGCCATCTCATCATTACCTATCATCAATGTATTAAAAAATATCTTTCCTGACTGTAGTTGGTTTTCCGCAATGTTCAAAATAATTAGACGGCCCATGATGGTGAGTAATAAATGAATACCCAGTAAAGTAAAGAAGGCGACATAGTAATATTTGTATGATTTGTTATCGTCCTGTATATCGTTGAGGATAATTGCAAAGTACAGAAAAGCTGTACCGATAAGGCTGCAGATAAATACAGTAGTAACTTCCTGTAGTTTTGATTTTTTATACAAGGAACGATAGGAGCCTACCAATGTATAAAGTATCACCCAACCTAATGGAACGAGTGTAATACCTAACCAGAAATTATCATCGATCGATAATTCACCATCTTCACTGACGGTAAGCCCTAGAAAATATTTCCGCAAAAAATACATGATGCCCCATGCCAATGAGGCCATTAAGAAATCAGTGCAGACATACCATGCAATATGAATGGGTTTGGTTTGCTTCATCAGCGTGTGATCACATTATTATCTATCTTTTGTAAAATCTGGTGTGCCACATCCATGGCCATCAATCCATCAATTTCGGAAACAATTGTTCTTGTATTTTTCTCGATCGCATTTCTAAATTCTTCCAACTCTTTTTTAATAGCATTTACTTCCGGTATTTGTGGGTTAGATATTGCAATGCTTTTTTTGCCACTCAGCGTTTCAATATCAAAAGTGAAAACATTTTCATCATCTGTTTCCTGGTCCTTTAATTTTATGATCTCCGACTTTTTGTTGAGAAAATCAATGCCGATATAAGCATCTTTTTGAAAGACGCGGATCTTTCTCATTTTTTTCATAGATATACGAGATGAAGTAAGATTGGCGACACACCCATTATTGAATTCAATTCTTACGTTGGCGATATCGGGTGTTTCAGTCATCACACCTACGCCGCTGGCAGAAATAAATTTTACATCACTTTTTACTATGCTTAAAATAATATCAATGTCATGGATCATCAGGTCAAGTATCACACTTACTTCCGTTCCTCTTGGATTAAATTGGGCCAACCGGTGTACTTCAATAAACATCGGATTTAATTTCAGATCCTTTACCGCAAGAAAAGCAGGGTTGAATCTTTCCACATGACCTACCTGGAGTTTTACATTTGATTCTTTTACCAGTTTTACGAGGGCCTGGGCTTCGTCCATTGTTTGAGCCAATGGTTTTTCTACGAAAACATGTTTGCCTTTTTTGATTGCCTTTTCACAAAGGTAAAAATGATGATCAGTAGGAGCTACAATATCGGCTGCATCTATGTTATTTAATAGATCGTTGGCATCCTCAAATCTTTTCAATCCGTATTTGGCAGATACTTCATTTGCATTGATATCATCCGGATCAAAAAAGCCGATCAATTCAACGCCGGGAATTTCTTTCCAGTTATTTAAATGAAATTTTCCAAGATGACCGACGCCAAAAACCCCGACTTTGAGCATGTTTTTTAATTAATGCGCAAAGATAAAGATTGAGAGTCCTGAAACTAAACTTTAAATGCTTTAGCTAAGAATTGGAGAATGCTCTTGATAAGCTGTATTTGGTGAATAAATAAAAAGACAAGAACCGTCTTTGATAGTATTGATTATAGGAGTTGCTTCCCTCGGTGCTACAGCAGGGCAACCTTGACTTCTTCCAATATAACCAAGTCTTGGAATGTAGTCAGGATTTACATAATTTGCTCCATGCATTACAATGGCTCTGTTATATGCATTATCATTGATGCCTTTTTCAAGTCCTTCCAATTTGAGAGAATAACCGTGCTTGCCAATATAAGTACCAAGTGTTTTATAAAAGCCAAGACTGCTTTTATTGGAAGAAGGACTATTGGAAAAAGAGTTGGCCGTTTCTTTGCCAGAATTTCTTCCATGTGCTACATAGGTGTTGTAAAGGACCTGGTAATTCTTAAGATCAACTACGTATAATCTTTTATCAGTACTGGGTAAGCTAAAATCAATGATAGAGACGATGCTATCATTTAAAATAACGCCTTGCTCTCTCAATTTCTCAAAACCCTTTTGAGCCATTTCAAAGGCTGCTCTGTTTAGTCCTGCAAGATTCAACCTTAAGCTATCATACACAGAAACTGCGGATGGGATCGTAGGGACAAAGTCGTTAACACTCAGATTTGATACGGTGTTTTTGAATTGAGAGGCTCTTTTTTCTACAGATTTTGCAAACGCAAATGGGAAGGAGAATAAACCAACAAGTAATGATGAAATAAATAAATACGCATTTCTCACTTTTCTTTTCTGCATCGCTACTGATTTTTACTGTTAAAAAATAAAACTGCCCAAGTGATATTCGCACCGGGCAGTTAGTTTAGTTCCAAGGATCAATCGCTTCAATAACCATCCCGGGTTGATCGGGATTTCTCATCTCTTTTTGCGGACCGGACGGGACTCGAACCCGCGACCTCCGCCGTGACAGGGCGGCATTCTAACCAACTGAACTACCGATCCGTTCCTTCCAAATGAGTCGTTTCGACATCATTTTTTGGGATGGCAAAGATAGCCAGGAGCGGTTTTGCTGCCAAAAGTTTTTCCTTTAAATATCCAATGAAATATCTTATAAAACCCGTGATTCTGACCATTTCTCCCAATTAGACGTTTGGCTTTCTTCTGTCCTTTGCGATGTGGAAAAGTCGGAGTAGTTGTTCTGACACTGATGCGGCCTAATTATTGAGTAATTTTCATTGCTTTAACTTCAATGATTTATGATCAGTTCTTCCACCGTCAAATTGCTTAGAATTCCTTTCTCTTTTTTTCTTTCTCCAATCTATTTCTTTGCATTGGCACAAGTGACTATAATCAATTGGGTGAATGCTGTGTTAATATTTGTCATTCTTCATTTTATTATTTACCCTGCCAGTAATGGCTATAATAGTTATATGGATAAGGATACGGATAGTATTGGTGGTCTTGAAAAGCCACCACTTCCATCCCGCCAGCTTTTTTGGGTTACGGTTGTGCTAGATTCAATCGGTATTTTATTGAGTTTGATAGTTGGTCCCATTTTTACATTGGTTATGCTATTTTATATCGGTGCATCCAAAGCATATAGCTATCGCGGTATTCGCTTAAAAAAGTTTCCATACCTCGGATATCTTGTTGTGATCGCTTTCCAGGGAGCAGTCACTTTTTGGTTGGTATATTATGGAAGTGATCGTGAACATAGTTTATCAGTACCATGGCAAGGCATGGTGATATGCTCATTATTAGTTGGAGGCTTTTATCCATTGACACAGATATATCAGCATAGGCAAGACCTCCAGGACGGGGTTAGCACTATTAGTTATAAATTGGGGTATAAAGGAACTTTTATTTTCTGTGGGTTGGTCTACATTTTAGCATGGGTATTCATGGCACAGTTTTTTATCGGTAAAAAACAGGGGAATCAATTATTGATGATCGGCATCTTTTTCATTCCCGTTATCGTTTATTTCATCAGGTGGTTTGTATTGGTTTATAAAAATAGCAAAAAAGCGAATTTTAAAAACACAATGAAGATGAATTGGCTGGCGGCAACCTGTACAAATATTTCTTTCATGATCTTATTAATATGGAGGTGGTTTGAGTAAAATAGTATCAATTGGAACGGCTGTACCGGAATACCGGCATGAACAACAAAAGATCTTTGAGTTTATGAGCCGTGTTTATGCAATAAACGAAACAGAAAAGAGGAAACTGAGATTCCTTTACAAACATAGTGGCATTCAAACCCGTTATTCTGTTTTACCAGATTATAGTGTTTCTGCAGACGAATGGCAATTCTTTACGCCGACAGAAAACCTGGAACCTGTTCCTTCTATCGAAAAAAGAATGGAAAATTTTCGGGAACATGCTGCTCCTCTATCATTAAAGGCCATCAATGATTGCTTGTCTGATTTTAAAGATCGGCATATCACTCATCTTATAACGGTCAGTTGTACAGGCATGAGTGCACCGGGTCTTGATCTTGAATTGATCGAATTGTTGGATTTGCCTTCTACCACCTGGCGAACTTCTATCAATTTCATGGGCTGCTATGCAGCTATCCATGGATTAAAACTTTCCGACGCAATCTGCAAGTCAGATAAAAATGCAAATGTGTTAATTGTATGTGTTGAATTATGTACGCTTCATTTTCAAAATAAATATAATCCCGACAATATTTCCAGTGCCATATTATTCAGTGACGGCGCTGCTGCGATACTTGTTACTGGCAATAATGAAACAGAGGGATTGAGCATCGATCATTTTTATTCTTCTGTTTCATTTAAAAGTAAACAGGAGATGGTTTGGGAATTATCATCGACAGGTTTTCTTTTAACGCTTAGTGGTTATATTCCTGAATTAATTGAAGAAGATTTTAACAGCATCGTAAATGAATGCCTGAAAGAAACTAACCTGGATAAAGAAGATATAACTCATTGGTGTATTCATCCCGGTGGTAAAAAGATATTAGAAGCCGTGCATAATAGTCTTGGGTTTACGAATGGCCAGTTGCAACATTGCTATGATGTATTGAATGATTATGGCAATATGTCTTCTCCCACAATTCTTTTCGTACTGAAACGAATTCAACGGGCATTGGATAAAAAGCAGCGCAATAATATATTTGGTGCGGCATTTGGGCCGGGTCTTACGATAGAAACTTTTATTTTATCTGCTTAAATTAATTTCAATTCCCGTATTGCAACTTGCAGGATGATACTACATACGATCTTGCCATTGTTGGGGGCGGCCTTGCGGGTCTTGCATTATCCATTCAAATAGCAAAAGCGGGATATAGGGTTGTTCTCTTTGAAAAAGAAAATTATCCTTTTCATAAAGTTTGCGGGGAATACATAAGCCTGGAGTCATGGGATTTTCTTCAGCGTCTTGGTGTTGATCTCTCCTCATTGAATGTTACGCATATTAAAAGATTACGTGTTTCAGATATAAAAGGAGTTTTTTTTGAACAGCCATTACCATTGGGTGGATTCGGAATTAGCCGTTATAAACTCGATCACACACTGGCACAGATTGCAAAACAAGCAGGAGTTTTTGTATATGAGCAAACCCGTGTCAACGACATTCATTTTTTTCAGGAACTTTTTAATATTGAATCAACAAAAGGAAAATTTACAGCCAAACTGGTCGCTGGTAGTTTTGGTAAACGAAGTAATCTTGATGTTAAGTGGAAACGACCTTTTATTGTTGCGAAAAAGAATAAGCTAAATAACTATATCGGCGTCAAATATCATATTCGCCATGATTTTCCCGATGACCTGATCGCACTTCATAATTTTAGAAATGGCTATTGCGGTATATCTAAGGTTGAAGATGAAAAATATTGTTTGTGTTATTTAACCAGGGCCGATAATTTGCAAAGCAACAATAACGATATTCGAAAAATGGAACAAAACATTTTATCGGTTAACCCGCATTTAAGAAAAATATTTAGTGAAAGTGAAATGCTTTGGAAAGAGCCGGTAACTATTTCACAAATAAGTTTTGATAAAAAGAATTCGGTAGAAGATCATGTATTAATGATCGGAGATGCTGCTGGAATGATCACTCCTTTATGCGGCAATGGCATGAGTATGGCCATGCATGCAAGTAAGATTGCAGCAGAACAAATTTTGAATTTTTTGGAAGAAACTATTTCAAGAGAAAAAATGGAGCAGACTTATACGGAGAAGTGGAACAAACTCTTTGCTAATCGATTAAAGACGGGTCGCATGCTGCAACGCATGTTCGATAGTCAATGGCTTACCACTTTAATGATAAAGCTTGGCCGGTCTTTCCCATCCATTATCAGAACATTGATCAAAAAAACTCATGGTGATCCGTTTTAATATGATCCTTTGCCAAGCCTGTAATAAATAGAGGCAGAGGTTTTTTTGGGTAAGATCCGTAATATGCCTGACATCATATTTGCTAAAAATCCGGGTACAATCATCATTTTTCCTTTTAAAGTTTTTCGTACCGCTTTTTCGCCAACTCTTTCCGGAGACCTCGCCATTTTGTCGCCAAATTTCCCCAATTGTTTTTTGGTTTCTGCAACTATCTCTGGCTTTGTGTATACCGGACCTGGTGCAAGACAGCTGACACTAATATCTTTTTCTTCTAATTGATATCGCAATGAGTAACTAAAAAAGATCACCGCTGACTTAGTGGCCGAGTATATATTTTTTATAGGTATTGGCGCAAATCCAGCCATGCTTGCTACGTTAATAATATAAGAAGGAGAGTTTTTTTCTAATAGGGGAAGCAAAGTAAGTGTCAATGCCATGCACGATTCTATATTCAATCTTACCATATAGCGTAAAGTATCCAGGCTTGTACTAAGATAATCCCGTGAACCTCCTGCGCCGGCCACATTACAAAGAACTTTAAGTGGAATATTTCTTTCAGCGCACCATATTGCAATATCAATCGCTGACTCTTCCCTGCTGAGATCATATGAAAGCAGTTCAACATGAATATTATAAGCTGATTCCAATTTATGTTTTGCTGATTCAAGGCTATCCCAATGTCTTGCAATAAGAATAAGATTGTAGTTGCGTTTTGCCCATGCTTCTGCAAGCGCATATCCGATTCCTTTGCTTCCGCCTGCGATCAATGCGTAGGGTCGCGAAAAAGTTGTATCAATAGCCATTTTTGAAATATTTAAAGAATCTTTTACATGTGGAACCTGGCAAAAGGTTTTAAGTGCAATGAAAAGGACCACCGGGAAGGCAAATAGCTGCTTCATAGAAATAAATGCATTTGGTTATTTCCATGATGATGAAAGGGTTTGTATAAAGTTGCAATGATTGTGCCGCTGACATTAATAACATCAAAACCTTGACATTCGTCACTTATAAAGCTGATAGCAAACCCATTATTATTTTATCCTTACATTCGCTATTCATTATTAGCCTATGCCGTCCAACGCTAACCGACAGTTTCTTGATTTCGAAAAACCGATCAAGGACCTGATTGAAACTATAGAAAAGTATAAGCATGATTCCGAGAAGAACAAAATGGATATGAGTGAGCCTATCCGCCAGTTGGAAGAAAGCATTTTGCAAAAGCGAAAAGAGATCACCCAGCACCTTACCAGTTGGCAGCGGGTACAATTAAGTCGTCATCCCGACCGGCCCTATACCATGAAATATATTGAGAAAATGACCAAATGTTTTCTCGAATTATATGGCGATCGCAATGTAAAAGATGATAAGGCGATGATCGGTGGATTTGCAAATCTGGATGGTGAAACGGTGATGCTCGTTGGTCAGCAAAAAGGTATCAATACGAAGATGCGTCAGATGCGCAATTTCGGAATGGCAAACCCCGAAGGCTATCGTAAGGCGTTGCGTTTAATGAAACTGGCAGAGAAATTTAATAAACCTGTCGTTACATTGATCGATACACCAGGTGCATTTCCGGGTTTGGAGGCAGAAGAAAGAGGACAAGGCGAAGCAATTGCAAGAAATATTTATGAGATGATCCGTCTCAAAGTGCCGGTGATCTGTGTCATTATTGGTGAAGGAGCAAGTGGTGGTGCATTGGGTATTGGTGTTGGAGATCGTGTGTATATGATGGAAAATACATGGTACACGGTTATCAGTCCCGAAAGTTGTTCGTCCATACTTTGGCGCAGCTGGGATAAAAAAGAAGTGGCGGCGGAACAATTGCGGCTTACTGCAGATCATATGCTGAAATTTGGGTTGATCGATGGAATTATTCCGGAACCAGATGGCGGTGCACATTGGGATTATAATCAGTCAGCGGAAATATTGAAGAATC
This sequence comes from Chitinophagaceae bacterium, assembly GCA_035764525.1. Taxonomy (GTDB): domain Bacteria; phylum Bacteroidota; class Bacteroidia; order Chitinophagales; family Chitinophagaceae; genus VBAS01. Next base: position 18,523 of record DASTZB010000111.1, read on the forward strand.
ATTTGATACCCGTGCTCAAAGAATTAAAACAAATACCCGCTGAAGAACGAGTAAGCCAGCGAATAGTGAAGTTTGGAAAAATGGGATTCTGGGAAGAAGTTGAAAGTTAAAGGTTAATAGTTAAAAGTTTTTTATATCGCCAGCTTTAGAATTACTATTTGACTTCTGTTGTGTCACTCACTTGTACTTTCTGTAACTTTACTCAACTTTTAATTTTTGACTTTTAAATTCTTACTTTAGAATATGTCTCTTCGTGAAATGTTTCGGGGTACTGGTGTGGCAATTGTTACTCCATTTACACAAGATGGTAACATTGACTGGCCATCATTTGAAAAAGTCATCAATCACATCATTGATGGCAAGTGTGAATACATTGTTGTGCTTGGTACAACGGGTGAAAGCGGAACTGTACACGGTAAAGAGAAACAGGAAGTATTTTTTTTTGTAAATAAAATAACGAAAGGCAGGATCCCGATCGTGGCAGGTATTGGCGGCAATGATACACATGAAGTGATCGAAGGATTCAAGACTTTTGATTTGACAGGTTATGATGCGATTCTTTCCGTAGCTCCCTATTACAGCAAACCAAACCAGGAAGGATTATTTCAGCATTATAAAGCATTGGATGCTGCAACACCGTTGCCGATCATCATGTACAATGTTCCTTCACGTACAGGAATGAATGTAACAGGTGAAACACAAGTAAGGATCGCAAATGAATGCAAGAACATATTTGCAACAAAAGAGGCAAGTGGCGACTTTGCACAGATCAATTATATCATCAAAAACAAACCAGCAGATTTCATGGTCATCAGTGGCGATGACCCGATAACATTACAGATGATCGCTGATGGAGCAGAAGGTTTGATATCCGTTGTTGCCAATGCTTATCCAAAAGATTATTCTGACATGGTTCGCCTTTGTTTGGCAGGAAAATTCACCGAAGCACAGAAACTTCATTTCAAATACATAGAAATTATCGCTTCCATGTTTGCCGAAGGAAGTCCCAGTGGTGTAAAAGCCTATCTTTCTGAAATGGGATTATGCAGTAATTATTTTCGTTTACCTGTGTGGCCGGTGAGTGAGAAACATCTTGCTAAAATCAAGGAACTGATGAAGAAGGTTAATTCAGTATTTCTTCAATACTGAGCTGCTTTTTACTAATCGCATAGTGTTTTTCCCCCCAAAGTGACTAATGTACAGCTGGTCACAGGGAAACTCTGTGTATCTCAGTGTTCTTTGTGTCCCTGTGATTATGATTTTGAAAAAAATCAATTAAATTGTTACTTGGTTTTTCTAGTCATCTATTAATCATCTTTCATTATGAAATATTCACCTGTTCAGAACTATATAAATGGGCAATTTGTCGATGCTGCATCTTCCCGTTCACTTGATGTTATTTCTCCACTGGATGGAAACCTGCTTTCCAAAGTGCCGATGTCAACGGCAGAGGATCTGGATAAAGCGGTGAAAGCTGCTAAAGCGGCTTTTCCAAAATGGAGTCATACGCCAATCAAAGAAAGAGTCCAGGTTTTTTATAAGTATAAATATTTGCTGGAACAAAACCTGCAGGAGCTGGCTGCTTTGGTAAGCGAGGAAAATGGAAAGACTATCGGCGAGGCAACTGCTGAAATAGAAAAATGTATCGAGCTTACTGAATTTGCCTGTTCATTGCCGCAATTAGTGACCGGCGAAGTATTAGAAGTAAGCAAAGGAGTTGAATGCAGAACCGAACATGTGCCGCTTGGTGTTGTGGCATCTATCGTTCCCTTCAATTTTCCAAGCATGGTTCCTAACTGGACAATACCAAATGCAATTGGATTGGGCAACTGTATGGTAATAAAACCTTCTGAAAAAGTTCCGCTTAGTGTTGGAAAATTAGCAGAGCTATTAAGAATGGCTGGTTTACCGGATGGTGTATTCAATGTTGTTCATGGTGATAGTGAAATAGTAGAAGCCATCTGTGATCATCCGGGTATCGAAGCTGTTTCATTTGTCGGCTCAACTAAAGTTGCAAAAATTGTTTATCAAAGAGCAACACAAAAATTCAAAAGAGCACTGGCATTGGGCGGTGCAAAAAATCATTTAATGGTGTTGCCTGATGCTAAAGCCGATATGACTGCACAGAATGTAGCCGCAAGCATGAGTGGTTGCGCCGGCCAGCGATGTATGGCTGCAAGTGCAATGGTAGGAGTGGGAAACATTGATCACATCATTGAAAAGATATGTGATGAAGCAAAGAAAATTGTTCCGGGAAAAAATCTCGGTGCCGTTATCAGTAAAGAAAGCAAAGAACGTATTGAAAGATATATCGGTGAAGCCGAAAGAGATGGTGCAAAAATTTTAGTAGATGGCCGCGGCGCTAAAGTAGAAGGAAAAGAAAACGGAACTTATGTTGGTCCAACCGTTATTGATTTTGTAAAACCGGAAATGAGTGTAGCTAAAGAAGAGATCTTTGGCCCCGTCATTTCTATTATGCGGACAAACACGGTTGACGAGGCATTAGCTATTGAAAATGCAAATCCATATGGGAATGCGGCATCCGTATTTACACAAAATGGCGGATTGGCAAGATATATTATTGACCATGCAAGTGCCGGGATGATAGGTGTGAATGTAGGTGTGCCGGTCCCTCGTGAGCCATTCAGTTTTGGCGGTTGGAATGAAAGTAAGTTTGGTGTTGGTGATATTACTGGAAAGAGTTCAATTGAGTTCTGGACCAAGCTGAAAAAGAGTACTGTGAAATGGAACCCGGAAGCAGGAGTGAACTGGATGAGTTAGCAGGTGAGCGGTCAATGATAAGTGGTGCATTTTATTGATCCCGTAGGGATCGAATATTTATAGAAAGATAATTGAAATGTGTTTATTCAACTCCGT
>DASTZB010000112.1:0-8674 GCA_035764525.1 Chitinophagaceae bacterium
GGCAATTTCTTTTAAGGCAACACAAAAAGTTTTCATCTCTTCAATGGTGCCCATACTTACACGGCACCACTTGCCGCCGAAATGATCGCGGTATTGAACAAATATATTTTTGGCCTGCATCTTTTGAGAAAAGTCAGATCCGATCTTTCCAATATTAAACAAGATAAAATTTGTATGAGATGGAATGTATTCTAATGAAAGTTCTTTAAATGTTTTGTAGCATAGTTCTCTTGCCTGTGCTATTTTCTCTTTGCAATCTTTCACAAATGCCTGGTCCTTTAATGCTGCGGATGCCGCAGCCACAGTAACTGCAGAAACATTTGCATCGGGCCACGGCTGAAATGCAGAAAGTTTTTTAATTGTATCCGGATGAGCAATTACATAACCAATCCTTGCACCAGCCAATCCATATATTTTTGAAAAAGTTTTTGCAACAACTATGTTCGGGTTTTTTACTGCCAGGTCTTTTAAAGAAGGAAGATCAGCAAACTCAGTATATGCTTCATCAACAAGTACCATGCACTTTTTACTGCCTTCGTTCACAAAATTTCTGAGCAGGTGATCTTCAACAAAATTGCCAATAGGATTGTTTGGATTGCATACATATATCATTCTTGTAGCGCCATCAATTGCCGACATCATACCGGCAAGATCAAGAGTTTTATCAGTAGCAACAGGAGTTCGTTTAAATCCTAACCCGAAGGATTCTGCTTGTCCGGTCCAAACACGATAAGAAGGTTCGGCAGTAATGATCTTTCCATTTGTTGAAGAAACGAGTAAAGAAACCAGTCCAAGAAATTCGGATGAACCAGCGCCAAATAAAATATTTTCCATTCCAACTCCCCAAAATTCCGCTACTTGTTTTTTTAATGCTGACAGCTGATCATCGGGATAGCGATTAGAAGTTCCGGCTGCTTCAGTCATAGCTTTTCTGGCAGCGGAGGAAGGACCATACGCATTTTCATTTCCGTTCAATAAAATAATTCCTGCTGCCCTGTATCTTTCTTTTTCGGTTGCAAAAAGTGTTGGTGCCAGACTTACTCCTGCCAGTGCAGCAGTTGTATTTCTTAGCCATTGACGACGGGATGAATTATTGGACATAGAAAGAATATGTAAAAATTATATCAGATCTCACCGGGCAGCCATATTGTTTTTTGGATCACCAATAACCTGGATAAATTGTTTCATTTCCTCTAATGTTCCTACGCTTACTCTTGCCCATTGACCATCGCTATATTTATTTGACCGCATGATTATTTTATGTTTAAGCATATCAGCCGAATATTCGCCGGGATAATTTTTTACCGGATAAAAAATAAAATTGGTGTAAGAAGGAATAAACTGAATTCCCATTTTTTTCATTTCATCCATCGCGTAATTCCGGGCGGCTTCATTCTTTTGCCTGCTCATTAATTTATGGGCTTCATCATCAAGGCTGGCCATTGCTGCGTTCAGGCTGAGTACACTCACTGCTAATTGGGAGCTTTGAAAATAATCAGGTTGCAATTTTTTTATTAAAGTTGGATGCCCGATAACATAGCCAATTCTCAAACCTGCCATCGCATGTATCTTGGAAAACGTTTTAATGACAAGGAGATTGGGATTTTTTTCTATCAACCCGATCATTGATTGACTGTCTGAGTTATCTAAAAACTCATTATAGGCTTCATCGATCAGCACCACAGTTTTTTTAGAAGCCTCTTCACAAAATCTTTTTAATTCATCTGCTTTTACAATTGTTGCAGTGGGGTTGGCCGGGTTACAGATATATACCAATTGCGTTTCGTTATTGATCGCTTTCATCATAGCCGGCAGATCATGCACTTTTTCTTTTGTGAGCGGTACTTCTATCACTTTCGTCCCGATCTTTTTTGCTGTATTGGGAAGCACTCCAAAAGTTATATCAGCCGTAACAATATTTCCTTTGTTGAAATGGCGTGCCAGCATAGCTAATCCTTCACCTGATCCTGCTGTTATTAATACCTGGTCTTCGGATACTTTGTAATAGTTTCCCAGTTTTTTTCTTGCTGATTGTAAGGAAGCAACATTAAAAGGATAGCGGTTGGTCTCACCCATCATTTCAAGAATAGCCTGTTTTGCTTTTGCAGAAATGCCATAGGGATTTTCATTGGAGCCTAAATTGATCAGACCATTTTCGATACCTGCTATTCTTTTTATGCCTTCCTCATTCCCCATTGATTTAGAAGAGATGCCCAATCCCAATAAGGCAAGTGAAGATTGCTGTATCCACTGGCGGCGTGATGAATGAAATGACATACGCTGAAAATTTTATTTGCAGAAAAGCTACACCAAATTTTACAGAGCAAAAAAGAAATTTTATGCAGAAGGATACACTTTCACTTACGCATTCTTTATAGCAAGAGCAACCTGGCCAATATGATAAATGTCGTGTTGCATTTGTCCGTTTAAAAAAGTCCGCAACGAATTGGAAGTGTTAGCAAAGTCTTTTTCCAGGTCCTCATCATTCAATTTTGTAAGTGATTCAATTAATTCCTGTTGGTTTTGCTCGAGCTTTTTTATCAGTTCTTTCCAGGTTGCGCCTGTTTGCTCTTTTGGTAAAGGAGCCCAATCTTCTTTTGAATCAACCTCTATTGATGCATTGTCCCCTTTTAATCTTTTTGCCAGCAAATTTCGCCACGCATAAAGATGATGAGTGATCTCATAAGCGGAATGAGAATCACTTTTTTGCTTTTTGAAAACATCTTTTGGGTCCGCGGAGTAAATTATTGCCATTAAAGATTTGCCATACCAGGGTTCTCCATTGTAAATGGTTTCGAATTCATTGATGTAACTGTTGATCTCTTTTTTCATGATAATTAGTTTGAGTGTGCAATTTGCATAATCAGACAAATGGAAGACTTAGAAATCTTGCTTTCTTTAAAATGCCCTGAATTTTAACTATCGGTTTCAGCTTCATTGAAGAAATTAGTATTTTTAGTGTATGAAAATGGCAGATATACATATACTGCATCAATCAGATTTTTACCGGGTGGAGGACTTTAAATGCTATTGTGATTTTTGCTCTGTCACCGATCCGGAATACAATAAAAGCTTCAGTCTCTCATTTATCCGCAAAGGTTTTTTTGAATATCAAACTTTTAAGAGAAAAGATGAAGTGCATGTTGGCCGGGTACTGATTTCCAAACCGGGATTTGAACACATAACGAGGCATATAGATAATCAGCCGGACATTGTTACCATTTTTGAATTCCGGAGAAATTTCTTTGAAGAAACTATTTTAGATGTGTATGGAAATAAGCTGCCCTGGATATTAAAGAACAATGATATTCATTCAGTAATGGTAAATGCTACACCCGAACTGGAGTATCATCACCAAAGAATTTTTCAAAAGCTGGTTTCACAGAAATATAATTCATTGGAGATAGATGAATTGGTAATAGATCTTTTGGAAAGAGCTATGACACTGTTGGGAAGTGCTGAAACTCCCGAAAATATTCCTGATAAATTAAAGCAGTATCACCTTGGCACTATCGAAACTGCAAGGGATTATATCCTTGCTCATTTTAAAGAGAATATTTCTTTACAACAATTGGCAGCGCATTGCATGGTGAGCCCATTTCATTTCAGCCGGTTATTTAAAATAATAACGAAAACTTCGCCTCATCAATATCTTACTTCAGTTCGGCTTACTCATGCGAAAGTTCTGTTAACCGGAACAAGTTCTCCAGTATCCGATATTGGTTATGAATGCGGATTTAACAGTCTCGAACATTTTGTAACTGTTTTTAAACAGCATTATAAGATCAAACCTTCAACACTTCGGGAACAACATGTCTGAGAATAGCAAGATTCCTAAGCCGGTTTAATGGCAATAATTATAAGTTTACTTTCTAAATTATGTTTATGCTAAAAATTATTTCGTTCTGTTTGCTTATTATGACAGCAACCGGGTCATTCGCTCAAACTAACTCTGGTAAAGAATCAGTAACAAACAAAATAAATGAGGATCTGGCGCAACGAAGCGCATTAAATGCGCAATTCATTCAAGACTTTTTACATAATGATACTGTGGCGCACAATAAGATCATTTATAAAGATTTTGTTTGCATTATTGGTAATGGAACAGTTGTAAACCGTGATGATTATATGAAAGGATGGGTACATGGATATGATCCTACGGTTTATAAATCGTTTGTTATGCAGAATGAGTTAATAAGAATATTTGGTAATACAGCATTGGTAAGAGCCGAAACTCCTTATACATATATAAGTAATGGTACGGAAATTTCCGGAGCAACAATTTATACTGACACTTATATTAAATTAGATGGACGCTGGTGGTGCATACAGGCGCAGTTGACGCCGAAAAAATAATTATGAACACGAAATTGAAATTTGATCCCTTGACTTCTGCTAACTGGAAAGAGTTCGAAACATTGATGGGAGAGAAGGGCGGCTGCGGTAATTGCTGGTGCATGTATTTTCGATTGCCATATAAAGACTTCCAGGAAAACAAACCCGATGGAAATAAGAAACTGATCAAACAATTAGTGAATAAGGGACTTCAGCAGGGTTTGATCGCATCACTGAATGATGAACCTGTAGGATGGATAGCTTTAGCTCCAAGAGAAGATTATATGAAGCTCGAAAACTCAAGAGTATTTAAAAGGGTTGATGATAAGCCGGTGTGGAGTATTACCTGCTTTTTTATCAAAAAAGCATTTCGTCATATGGGTTTATCACATCAATTAATTAAAGGTGCTATCGATTTTGCAAAAAAGAGAAAGATAAAAACTCTGGAAGCTTATCCTGCTTTTCCCTATGCTGAAAAAGTTCCACATCCATTTTTATGGGTAGGAGTATTATCAACTTTTATTAAAAATGGATTTAAGATCGTCAGGCAGAATAGTAAGAGCCGGGCAATGGTAAGAATTTATCTTTAAAGAGACAAACTGGTGTTCTCACTCGATTTTAAAACTAAGAAGTCAATATATAATCCTTTTGCCTTTGCAACATTAAAATGTGGAGAACAAGAAAATTCTTTTGTAGCATGACCTTCAGGTTACAAATTGACAATTATATTAACAAGATATAGATTCCTTTTTCAAGTTATTAACCTCTTAACGTTGTGGCAAAAATTTTGCTGCAAAATGTGGTCAATCTTTTTAATTATTTCAAAAATTAATTTTTATGGCTAGAAAATCTTATATCCCCGAAGGCTATCAAGCTATAATGCCTTCATTGGCTTTTAAAGGAACTGATGCCGCCATTACCTGGTATAAAAATGTTTTTGGCGCTAAAGAGAAAATGCGAATGGATGGACCTGATAAAAAAGTTATGCATGCGGAGCTTACTATTGGCGATTCAATAATTTTTTTAGCAGAGGAAGACCCACAATACAAGAATAAAAGCGCTAAATCGGTAAATGGGAATTCTATAAAATTATATGTGTATGTGGAAGATGTTGATGGAACAATTAAGAAAGCAGTGCAAAATGGAGCAACATTAACAATGCCGGCTGAAGATATGTTTTATGGCGATCGGGTGGGGTCTATTGATGATCCGTTTGGGTATTCCTGGACGCTTTCAACGCACGTAAAAGATGTTTCTGAAAAAGAAATGAAAAGCAAGATGGCAGAAATGGCACATAATTGATCCTAACTTTTTCCAAGCTCAATTATCTCACAATTCTTAATATCAGAACCATCGATCGCAAAGCGGATGATGGTTCTGACTTTATGCCAACCTTGTTTGCCTGCAGCTCCCGGATTTATATGGAGGCATTTTATTTTATCATCATAAATCACTTTCAGAATATGTGAATGTCCGCTGATGAATAGCTGTGGTTTGTGTATCGCTAATTCTTTTCTTGTTTCTGGATTATAATTAGGAGGCGAGCCGCCAATATGCCGTATCATCACTTTTACTTTTTCACAATTAAAAACAAGTTGCTCCGGAAATTCATGACGAATTCCTTGTTCGTCGATATTTCCAAATACACCTTTAAATGTCTTAAACGGTTTAAATTTTTCAACGATACCCTCGCCAAAATCACCTGCATGCCACACTTCATCACAGTGCTTGAAATATTCAAAAACTCTTTCATCAAGAAATCCATGTGTGTCTGATATTAGTCCAATTCTCGTCATCAATCCACTAAATTATCGTCTTTCAATATCTCAAGAATTCTTACAGCACCCGGAGCAGTTTGGGGTTGTGCCAAATATTCATTGAGTGTAAAGTATTTTAATTCGCCGATTTCAGATGAAGCTTTAGGTTCAACGATCTTTTTTATAAAAAAACAATCCTGCTCAATTGTTTCACCATTAGCTTCGCCATACGCTGGTGCGGTAATATGTGTGTAATATTCTAATTCATTCTCATCCAAAGTGAAATTCAACTCTTCTTCTATTTCACGACACAAGGCTTGTTTAGCTGATTCGCCTGCATCTATTTTTCCGCCGGGCAGGTAAAAACATTTTTTGTTTTTGCTGTAGGCCAGCAATAGTTTTCTATCCTTTAATGTCAAGAGAGCTGCACAAGGAATTGATCTCATTTAGCTGGCACTTTTATTTGAGGCAACAATTTTAATATAGTAAGGTAATGGTGACTTTCATGTAATAAAAAGAACTCACACCAACCATTGATCGTCCATTGGCCATATACAGGATGTCTTGCAGTTCTCTTGATGTTATCATCTGAAATGGTGAACAAGTAAGCATTCAATGCTTTTCTTGATGAATGAAATTTTTGCAATAATGAGGAGTAGTCAAGTTTACACCATTCTAAAAAACCGGGATCATTATCTGCAACATATCTCTCAAACAAGGGGTTGTCCTCATGCATAATTCTTTTCATTCGCTCAAGGAAGACCTCATGGTAACGACCAAGATGTGTAATATTCTCCGCCACGCTCCACTTTTCCGGGATCGGTCTTTGTTTTGCAGTTTCTTCAGTCAGATTAGATAATAAATGTTTTAATGCTTCTGGCTGAATTTGTAAACGAAGCTGTAATGATTGTTCCATATAAATTGAACCTGCAATTTACTGAAGGTGGATCAAAATGGCATTAGTACGAAGGAGGGACGGGGAAAACTTCTTAAATTTGATTATGCCTTTCCACAGGAACTTCACATATTGGATCGATAAAAGAAAATGGAAATATGTTTTTCTTCTTGCAACTCTCGAATTATCACGAAGCTGAATAGAATTCCGGGACGCACAAGAGTGCCCTTCGCTTCGCTCTGGGTAGACTGTCCAACAATAGCTAAATAATTGCAAATAGCCCGGTACATATTCCTAACTTTCAATTTTCGACTTTTAACTTTCAACTTTTAATCATGCCTCACTATTATAAACTCGGAAACATTCCTCATAAACGCCATACACAATTCCGCAAGCCGGATGGAAAGTTGTATAGCGAACAATTATTTTCTACTGAAGGATTCAGTGATGATTATTCATTACTTTATCATTGTCATCCACCCACACAAATAATAAAAACAGAACCGCAAGTGGACGTGAGTCCACAGGTGGCTGAAGAAAAAATGCTGAAGCATCGTTGCTTTGAAGGGTTTCATCTAAAACCCGGTGGGGAATTTTTGCAAAGCCGTGTGCCGGTTCTGGTGAATAATGATTGTCATATTGTGCTGGCAGCGCCGAAGGAAGGCACCAGGGATTATTATTATAAGAACACCGATGCTGATGAAATGATCTTTGTGCATGAAGGCAGCGGCACAGTGCATTCGCAATATGGAGAATTGCCTTTTGGTTATGGCGATTACATTGTGTTGCCAAGGGGAACGATCTATCAAATAGAATTCAATGATGAAAAGAATCGTTTGTTCATCGTTGAGTCATTCACGCCGTTGCGATTTCCAAAAAAATACATGAGTCGTTTCGGGCAACTGATGGAGCATTCGCCTTATTGTGAACGTGATATTCGTCCACCACAGGATTTGAAAACTTATGATCTAAATGGCGATTTCCTGATCAAAGCAAAGAAAAAAGGAATGATGTATGGTTTGCATTATGGTACGCATCCTTTTGATGTTATTGGCTGGGATGGTTGTTGCTATCCATATATTTTCTCCATTCATGATTTTGAACCGATCACCGGTCGTGTGCATCAACCACCGCCAGTGCACCAGACATTCGAAACGAATGCATTTGTTGTTTGTTCTTTTGTGCCGCGGTTATTCGACTATCATCCGCAGGCAATTCCTGCACCATACAATCATAGCAATATCGATAGCGATGAAGTGATCTATTATGTAGATGGTGATTTTATGAGTCGAAAGAATGTAACAAGAGGAATGATCACATTGCATCCTGCAGGGATTCCGCATGGCCCTCATCCGGGTGCAGTGGAAAAAAGTATTGGCGCTAAAGAAACAAAAGAGTTGGCAGTGATGGTGGATACATTTCGTCCGTTGATGCTTACTAAACAGGCATTAGAGATAGAGAATACAAATTATATAATGAGTTGGGCGGAATAGCTGATAGAGGATAGATGATAAGTGATATATGTTGGATATATCAATTCCATTGTCATCTATCCTCTTATTTAACTGTTCTACTTCTTTACATGTGCTTTATATGTCCCATTTGGTTGCGTAGAAGTAAGACCTAGCGCTTTATTGTCCTTCATTTCAAATTGTATTTTGTAACCTTGTAAACCTTTTATAGTAAA
>DASTZB010000113.1:0-6926 GCA_035764525.1 Chitinophagaceae bacterium
AGCTGCGGTCTTCACTGATTGTTCCTTTGTTACGGCTGAATAATTCAATGATGGGTTGCAGGTAAAGGCTATCTAAGGTTGGAGCAGTTCCGAGTTCTTTTTTATCGTGTGCCACCACGAGCCTGTTGGCGGAGAGATAGATATCTGCTTCAATTGAAAATACTTTATAGCGCAGGGCATTGGTAAGCGGTTCGGGTTTCTGATAATCGTTATGGGAATGTATCAGTGATTGTGCATGAAATGGAATACCAGCAAAAATAATTAGTATACAAAGTAAAATATGCTTCATGAGGCAAAGATGAAATCATTTTTCATTTTTCCAATTTTCAATTTTTGATACTAATGCCTTGATTAAGTGCGAACCTTCGATAAGATTACCAATTTAATGGGACGACGCAATTTGTTCAATATTGACCAAAAACTTGAACGGAGCGTCGCAACGGAAGTTTAATAGTAGCAACATAGTCGATTAAATAATCGCTTTTATCCAAACTGTTAAGGTTTTTTAATTGATACAGCCAGCTCATTAATAAGTGTTACCTTACAACGCTCCAAATAACATTCCATGAAATTTATCATTATAAAGGTCACCTGTCTTGTTTTGTGTGCAGGCTTCACTCTTTCTGTGGCTGGCCAGTATAGCTGGACACTAAGTAAAGAGAAAGACGGAATCAATGTTTATCAATCAGACATGGAACATTCCAGTTATAAGGCTATTAAAGTAGAATGTACACTGGAAGGTAACTATGATAAACTGATAGCAGTACTCAATAACGTGAGCAGCCAAAAGGATTGGGTATATCATAATAAAACCGCATACATTGTTAAACAGATCAATCCTTATGAATTTTATTATTATACAGAGGCTAGTCTTCCGTGGCCAATGTCAAACAGGGATGCCGTCGTACATTTGAAAATAGATAGAGACAGTCTTAACAGGTTTTTAAAGATCACGTCTGTCAGCGTTCCCGATTATATTGCTGAAAAAAGCGGAAGGGTAAGAGTGACCCGGTCAACTATTAGTTGGAATGTTACTATGCCAACAGCAAGTACAATCAAAATCGTCTATATTTTTGAAGCGGAGCCTGGAGGTAGTATTCCTGCATGGGTTGCCAATGCATTTGTTGAAAAGGGACCATACGAAACTTTCAAAAAACTGGGGGAGATATTAAAGCAATAAAAGAATTATGAGTTATGAATGTAGAATTAACAATGGACACATAGTATCATAACTCATAATTCTTGGTTCAATTTAGGTTTAAACTTCAACATAATAAATGAAAACATTAGGTGGCTCAACATTCATAATTCACAACTCATAATTCTTAATTCATTCATCATCATCCTTTAAATTTTTTTATTTTTCTACAAACTCGTACAGGCACTGTATTTGTCTTACTTATGGTAACAAAAGATTACAATTATGCGGAAAGTGATTTTACAAATCGTAAAAGCCACCTTTCCAATCGCAGCAGGATTTTCCACCCTTATAAGTGCTGCTTACGGTCAGCAAAATATTATTGCTGGTAAAGATGATACACATCCTGAATTAGCAGCGCAGCAGTATAGTTCAGCTAAAATTTATAAGCTCAGCGCCGTTCAAATGCACGGCTATAATGAGATACAATGGTCGGCAGTTGCTGAAAAAGATACCCGTCGGTTTATTATTGAATATAGTACCGATGGAATAAATTATCAGTCAGCCGGCGAACTAACACCCCTGGCGGGTATTTACAGTTTGAAACATTATACATTAGATACAAGAACATTTCTTTATCGCATCAGGATGGAAAAAAAAGATGGTCGCTTTTTTAACTCGAGGAGTTTTTTACTTGGCGGAGTTGATATTGCACCTGTAAAAATTTATCCGACCATCGTGGAAGGAAACACTCTCAACCTGCGAATGGTTTTCCCGGTTCACCGCATGAATATTATTTCTCTTGATGGAAAACAGGTGATGCAGAAAGATCTTGGCGGAATTGCCGGAACAACTCAAATTTCTATTCCTTTTTTAAGTAAAGGACAATACCTGGTAACTTTTTATGGTAATGGTTGGCAGAGTACAGAGAAATTCATGATAGGCGGCAGTTAAACTCAAAAGTCAAAACCTAAAACCTTAGAACTTTTTATTTTTAAGTTTTGACTCTTTATTTCTCAGCCAATACAGCCTGCTCACGGAAAGCTTTAGCAAATTCGATAAACTTTCTTGCCTGTTGTAGATATTCATTGGCAAATGTTTCAGAAGGTGGCACATCATTCATATACATTACTGTGGCCTTAAAATTACCGGGGATGTATAACCCTTTATCACTGAAATGAGTATCAAAGTCTTTTAATATGCCATGTTGAGTATTGCATTGAATACCTTGCTGAAGTAGTAATGCTTTTGCAGTATGCACCTGTGCGGCATACGCATTATAAATTCCATCAGCCCATTTATTATTAGCCAAACATTCTTCGCTGGCTGCAAATTTTTCTTCCGCTTCCATTATCAGCGTTGAAATAAGATCGATCATCACTCCGGCGCATTCACCCACCCCAATAGCAGTTGCAAATTTTTCTTCCTGCCCCCAATCAATATAATCTTCGGCAAGTAAAGTTTCAAGACTTGCCAGTGGCTTTAATAGATCATAATAATATTTCTCGCCATTGCGCTGGCTATAATTCAAGAATGTTTCACCATTCGTGGCATTGGTTTTATAATCATTAAGCACAGTTCTTATCACATCTGGTCCGCGTTTGCTTGGCACTTTCAATACTTTATCAGCAATACGACCTTCGCCGCTACCCAGTACACCACCGCCGATCAATACCTGCAATGCTGGTAATACTTGTCCTTTTGCTTTTAATGAACTTCCATGAAAACCGATCGAAGCCATACCATGCTGCCCGCAACTGTTCATACAACCACTTATCTTGATCGCAATTTCTTTATTATATAAAAATTCAGGAAACTCTTCTTCGATCACTTGGCTCAATGCAAGTGCTGTGCTTGTGCTATTACTGATGCCAAGATTACATGTATCAGTACCGGGACAACTTGTTACATCAGCTACGCTTCCAAAACCTGCTGCAGCAAAGCCTTCTTCATCCAAAACACTATACACATATTCAAGATGCTCGGGTTTTATAAAACGGAATTGCAGTCCCTGGTTGATAGTAACACGAACATCGTCAGCAATCACATCTTTCAATTTATCGATCAGCCTGCGGCTGCTATGGGAACTGATATTTCCATTTGGCACACGAACATAAACAGCGAAGTAGCCATCTTGTTTTTGCTGAAAGACGTTAGTGGTTTTCCAGAGTTGAAAACGGAATGGGTCAATGTTGTGAGGATTGAGTTGTCCATTACCCGATATTGATTGTTTAATCACTGCTGCCCCCTCACCATTTACATCAACTTTATATCGTTGATGTGTTAATGCAAGCTGCTCTTCAACCACCAGTTCATTAAATGCGTCAATGCCGATCTTTTGAATAAGGAATTTTATTCTTGCTTTATGACGGCTATTGCGTTCACCATAACGATCAAATACTCTTAAGACTGATTCGAGATAGGGGATGAGCTGATCTTCTTCTAAAAATTCATGCGTAGTAATAGCAAGATGCGGTTGTGCACCAAGTCCGCCACCAACTAAAACTTTAAAACCTTTTACCTCTTTGCCATTGATCACTTTTATTCTTGGAATAGCCCCGAGGTCATGCATGAATACGAGAGCACTATCTTTTTCACTGCTGCTAAATGCTATCTTGA
Source organism: Chitinophagaceae bacterium (assembly GCA_035764525.1). Lineage (GTDB taxonomy): Bacteria > Bacteroidota > Bacteroidia > Chitinophagales > Chitinophagaceae > VBAS01. Next base: position 3,758 of record DASTZB010000113.1, read on the forward strand.
ATTTACGCCCCATTTCCTGGCAAACAGGTTTGCGAAGAAAATACTCGAACATCGCATGTGCATAAGGCGTTACATCAAACGGTTCATCAGGATCAATTCCAGCAATGTCTGATGCTGTTATATTTCTAACTGTATTACCACATGCCTCACGAATGGTTACATCATCTTTTTCCAACTCACTCCACATTTCAGGCGTACGATCAAGGCTTACAAAATGTATTTGAATATCCTGCCTTGTTGTTAAGTGAAGATTGCCGGTTGAGTATTCGTCAGAAACATCGGAGATACGTTTCCATTGCGCCATCGTCATTTTACCATAAGGTAATTTGATACGCACCATCTGCACACCTTGCTGGCGCTGGCCATATACGCCACGTGCCAACCGCAGGCTACGAAACTTTTCTTCATCCATTTTTCCTTCACGGAAAAGACGGATCTTTTTTTCTAATTCAAGAATATCTTTTTCAACAATCGGATTCTCTAATTCAGTGCGGAAACTCTGCATATTCGTTGATTTCGTTTATAAACTTATGTCGCCAGTAGCAACCCAGTGGTAAAAACCCTACTTTTTAAGTAGACTAACAAAAGTAAGACTGGAAAGCCGTTTTATCAAATATTATTTTGATGAACCAATGTAAGTGTGATGACTTTTGAGTGACAATTTTGTTAAAATATTTTAATTAGTCTACCAATTAGGTAGGGAAATATATTATCTTTACCAGCTCATACTAGTTATGGATTATCAATCATTCTTAAACCAACGGCTTCAACAGCTAATAGACAGCGGTGCTTATCGTTATTTTCTGGAAGTAAATAAGAGTGCGCAGCATTTCCCCAGTTTTTATTATGGTGATGAAAAAGGACAGCAACATGCGGCAGTTAACTGGTGTAGTAATGATTATCTGGGCATGAGTACAAATGAAGAGGTGATCTCTAAACTTGGATTTGTTACACATAGAAGTGGTACGGGAAGCGGTGGTACAAGAAATATTTCAGGAACTACTAATCATCATAAAGAATTAGAAAGAACATTGGCGGCCTGGCATAAGAAAGAAGCAGCATTGCTATTAAATGGAGCGTACCAGGCTAATGTGACGACGCTTCAGACACTTGGAAAAAATTTCCCTGGTCTTGTTTTCTTTTCCGATTAAAGAAATCATGCTTCAATTATAGAATGTATTCGTGGATGTAAGAACGAAAAGAAGATATTCAGGCATAATGATGTAGAGCATTTGGAAGAATTACTACAATCTGTTCCTGCTGATAAGCCAAAACTGATCGTGTTTGAATCGGTTTACTCGATGAGTGGATCTATATCACCGGTTAAAGCAATTGCTGATCTGGCAAAAAAATATAATGCTCTTACTTATATTGACGAAGTTCATGGTGTGGGAGTATATGGTGAAAGCGGCGCAGGTATGTTAGAGCAGGAAGGCCAACAACATTCAATTGATATCATTAATGGGACTTTGTCAAAAGCCGTTGGTGTGTTTGGCGGGTATATGGCAGCATCGGCAATCATTATTGATTTTATAAGAAGCTTTGGTAGCGGGTTTATTTTTACTACTTCATTACCACCGGCTATTTGTGCCGCTGCAAATAAGAGTATTCAATTCATTCAGCAGAGCAATCAGTTAAGAAAACATTTTTTTGAAAATGTAAAACAATTAAGAACTTCATTTGGCAACAATGGAATTGAATTCAAACCAAATGATTCGCATATTACTATTATACCGATGGAAGATGCAACTCGATGCAGGCAAATAGCAAACCAGCTATTAGAGAAGCATGGTGTTTACTTGCAACCAATAAATTATCCGACAGTACCTGTTGGAGAAGAATGCCTGCGCATCATCATTACAGCAAGACATTTGCCAAAACATATCAATCACCTGGCGTATAGCCTTAAAAAGATTTTGCATGGAGACAATCAAACTGATTGGAAGGAGTTCCCGGCTGTCGCTCTTGCAGATTGATATTGTAAAGCGAAAAATTCAAAGCGCATTTTCCGATGTTAAAGTGGAAGTGATTGCACGCAACAGTAAAGGTGATGCATTACAAGATATTCCATTACATACTGTAGAAGGGAGTGATTTTTTTACGCAGGATATTTTTGATGCACTAACAATAGGTGATGCGGATATTGCCGTTCATTCATTAAAAGATATGAGCAGCGAACATTTTTTTGGGGCAAATAAATTTGCTGTGGTTGCCAGAGAAGATACAAGAGATGTTGCAATTTTAAATAGTTATATTGAAGAAAAAATAAAAAGAGGAGAGACGATCATCATCGGAACTTGTTCCCCAAGAAGGGAAGATATGGGAACAGTATTTCTAAAGAAAGCTTTGCCACAATTAAATAGCGAAATCAGAATTGAAACGAGAGATATTCGGGGGAATGTTGAAACAAGACTGAGAAAGTTGAATAGTCGAGAATATGATGCAACAATTTTAGCAACTGCCGGATTGAATCGTTTATTGAGAAGTAAAGGCGATGCAGAACTAATAAGCGAATTACTTATTGGCAAAAAACTAATGTTGCTTCCATTGATTGAGTGTGTGCCGGCTCCTTGCCAGGGAGCAATTGTAGTTGAAGCTCATCATTCAAATTCAAAAGCGATCGAAGTCCTGAAAAGGATAAATAATGAGGAATTGAATGCTGATTGTTATATTGAGAAAAAAGAAGCTATAAAATATGGCGCAGGTTGTATTCAAAAATTCGGGGTAACAACACTGCATACAAAAAATGGTAAGTATTTATATGCAGCCGGAAAAGATTCAGAGGGAACTGAATTTGTAAAATGGAATCCTTTACCGGATTTAAACATTAATGGTTCGTTATTTTCTTCAACAGAGGAGATGAAAAGCTTTTTTAATTATGAATGGAATGATGAGGAAATAAAGATTGATAAGCCGGTCGTATTCGTAGCAAACTATAAAGCCATACAAGGTAAATATGAAGTGAGGAATTTATCAGATAAGATAATTATCGCTTCCGGCACTAAAACATGGTTTGAGCTTTCAAAAAGAGGTTATTGGGTTACGGCCAGTGCCGATGCACTGGGGTTTGAATTTTTATTGCCATCATTAAATATGCCTTTATTTAACATACGGACCGAAGATATTTCGATTCTTACTCATCAAGCAGCAGCAGAAAGATGGAGAATGA
>DASTZB010000114.1:0-10848 GCA_035764525.1 Chitinophagaceae bacterium
TGGCAGCCGACCTTTTCTAAAACCCTGGTTAAACTATATCGTCATCGGTTTTATTCTTATTGTTACTATACCTCTCATCATCTGGATAATTAAAGAACTACGAAACATGCAGAAAGAGAATAGAAAGAAAGGATCGGAATAAAAAATATCTGACCCATATTCCTTTTGTTTATTGACCAATGCCTTCTGTTACTATATATGGTCTCACTCGGACATTGTCGTGCTAACTAACAAAAAATACGCAGGGAAAATAGTGTCCGATAACGGATTTTTTAGCCACCGGTTGGCATGATATTTAACCCTATTAGTAAATTTAAAACCGACCCTCAATGAAAACAATTACCCCAAAGCTTATTGTCGTGAGCCTTTTTGCTACGGCAATCGCTGCTTCTTGCAAAAAAGATGATGTTGGTCCTTCGGCTAATACCAAATTTCTCACGCAACAACCATGGAGATTCGAGATTTATGGTCTGGACGAAAACAATGACGGAACTATTGATGCATCTGAAAATTCGATGTTCCCCTGTGAATCAGATGATGCATTTACCTTTTACGATAATGGTACGGGAATCTATACCGCTGGCACAGTCAAATGTACGCAGGATGATCCCCCTGTTCTAAGTCTTAACTGGAATTTTAGTAATAATGAGACCGAACTGCAAATTTTTAATTCTCCTGAAAAGATCAGCAAACTTGATGGTACTACACTGGAAATTTATTACCAGGAATTGAACTCTCAGGGACAAACAGTGAAATATATCAGGAGATTCAAACATTGATATTTTTATTAGAGGTAAGATGTAGTTTGTTAGTGGATATGCTTTGGACAAAGGTAAGCGGCATGGTTTTTTACGTGTCCAAAGCATGTCCCTAAAAGATTTCTATTATATTGTCTTTGTTTGTGGTTTATCAATAACCTCTTGTAATGAAAAAAAAGATATTACGTTTGGGGACCCCGCATCACTACCAGCTACGATAGATTCGCTCACAATAATTGACTCCAGCATAACGATCGTAGCTCTTCCTGATCCTACGATTTATAAACAAGGACAGGAGATCAGCACAGGGATAACTGAGCCTGACAGCCTTGTTGCATTTGGAAAATCATTAGTTGGTACTCCTTATTTATATGCCTCTTCTGACCCTGCTAATGGTTTCGATTGTTCAGGATTTATCACTCATGTATTTAATCATTTCGGTATTGCAGTGCCCAGGTCTTCTGTTGAATTCACAGATGTAGGGCTTGAAATACCAAAGGAAATTGCCAGTGCCGGTGATCTTATTTTATTTACGGGTATTGATAGTACAATAAGAATCGTTGGGCATATGGGAATTGTAGAAAGTAATGAACAAGGTAACTTGCTTTTTCTTCATTCAACATCTGGCAAAGCTTATGGTGTTGTTATCTCTCCTTTAAAAGGTTACTATGAAGGAAGATTTGTAAAAGTGATCAGAGTGTTTCCTGATAATTACTTTAGATAAACGAGATTTTATTCTCATTGCGGAGACTCTTGGCAACAAGGCCACTAAAAGGCGTAAGGAAAAACTTACTTAAAAAATGCCAGCTCAGTCTTTTCACAATACTCCTTTAATTTTTCAGCCATTTGTTTTAGCTGTTCAAAGAGCATCTGATTGGTGTCATCAGGAACAGGAGTCTCAGTTGTATTTAAAAACCGGATGGCAAAATTGGTGGTAGTATCATTTATTCTTTTAAAAACATACTCGTAAACTAAAGAGATATTCAACTCAGGTAGACGAAAACTTTCCGCATAAAAAACTCCTTCATTCGTCAGCGTCATTTGTAAAGGAGAAACTATTGCCTTAATCTTTTCAAATGTGAGACGATGAACACTTCCAACAAATGCCGTGGGTGTATCCTGTTCCACTTTTTGAAGACCAGGAACCCACTCTGTACGGCCGGGTATATTCATCACTACCATGTATGTATCCCTGAAGTTTGCCGCGATAGATAATTCAAGACTGGAAATATTGTCTGTAAGGTAATAATTATCCGGTGGCGGCGGATCGGGAATCATCTTTCTCACGGGTTCCAGGTGAGCAAAGCGATAATCAATTTTGCCTATCGAGGCAAATTCATCAGACAAGTTTTTCCATTCTAATTCAGAAGGTTCATGTGCATCCGGTAAATTCCGCCATAGTTTCTCTGTGAGTAACATGTATTCATTTGAAGGAATACTGTTCTTCATCAAACGATGAGCAACGATAACGTCAGTTCCGGAAAGTGTTACAAAACGTCCGACTTTCATTTCACCAACAGGACCATAATGGGTTACAAATTTCAATGTAAGATTAATAATTGCCTGGCAGGCACCACAGGGGCAAATAACATGTTGCTGCATCCACTTCCGCTGGTAATGAAAAGCATTGAATATTCTCAGGCAAATGGCCTGTATATCTTTTTTAGAAGGAGCGGGGCCTCTCTTAAACATTAAAACAGCATCTCCTTCAATTTCCGAAACTTCATATTCATCACCTACTGCATTTATTATCGAATCAAGAAGAATATTGATGGCATGCGATCCATGTTCGAGTTCAGTAGTTGTCATGAATTCAGTAAAACCGCTGATATCAGGAATCAATATCGTTGCATTAGCTTCGGGCATGTTCAATAAAAATGAAATACTAAGTTAGGGAAGATTGTATTGTGAGAGTTTTCTAACTGTGGAGCGCAATCATTGGCTTTATTTAATGCTGCACAATGTTTGTAGTGTATTTATACTATAATTACCCTTTTATGAATGAACTACAAGATTTTCAACCTTTACAGCTTGTGAATTTGTTGGCTGAGCAAACAGTAACGTATTATAAATTGATCGGATACGGTGCAAGTGTAGAAGAATGTACACAATGCAACGACAAAATAAAGCAGATCCAGAAGGAATTAGCGCTACGAAGGAACCCGGAGGAAAGAAATATTTTAGAACGGCAATATGCTCCCGCAGAGCCTGAGTATTCCTTTTAATTAAGCATTGTTTATACTTCCAGGTGAATTACAGCAGGCTTGTGTGCTTTGCAAGGGCCAAATCTCATACCAAAGCCCTAATATAAAAGGCCGCACCCTATTTGACAAACGCTTCTTTCGACAATCATTTAATCAATCAAAAAAGATGGAAGATCTGAAGAAATTAAATACGGATGTTCTCGTTGATCGTCTATCAACTCAAACTTCTGCATACATTCAAATGCACTCAATGGGTGCAAGTAAAGGTGAATTCAAAAAAACTCAGTTACAGGTTGAAGCCATCCAGGCAGAGTTCAAATCACGAATGAAAGCACTCTCTTCTTCAATTATAAAAAGCAAAGCAGGAAAATGAATGTTTCTCCTCAACCAAAAGATGTTCAAAGGGAACTATTTATTTGTTACATATCCTGAAATAGATGCAAACGAAACACAGAAAAATCTTCTTCTATTCAATTGATAATTAATAATTTATCAAAGTTCTGAGCATCTTAACCATTTCTTGCACAGTGTTTGCCAATAGGAAAGAAAATTGATCCTTTTATGTTTTATAAAAAAATATACAAGTCCGTATTGATCGATCAATTTACAGAACAAACCCGGCAGTTCATTAAGGTCCTGCTTAGAGGAGAACGATATGCAGGCGAATATAAAACCTGCAAAGATTCATTAGAGAGCATACAGAAACAATTGTTGTGGGAAGACAAAAGATCAGACTATAATATTTCTGTTAGTGCGCCGGGAAAACTATCGATCAGCATAAATAAGACCTAAATTAAAATCAGATCAGATCGATCTGCCCACTGTCTCACACTCATTTTAAAATGTTTGGTGTGAGGACTGCGGACAGATCAAAACTGATACAGCATCCCAAACCTAAATCCGGATTGATCCAATGAAATTATTAGCCTGCAAAACAATAAGAACATCCATGCTCCTGTGCACGATTGATCGCCCATATACCAGCAGGCATTACTTTAATACCAGGCAGCAACCCGCTTACCCAATCTTTTTTAATTTCGGCTGCGTCGCGGTTCAATGACTGTGCCACTACGCCGCTATAGACGGTTAATGCCATATCACATACGCAAAACAGTACGCCACTTTCCTGCAGCTCATTAATACCAATGGGCACCACACCCACTCCCGGAATATTAAAATCACCCTGCTTAGGTTTCCAAAATGGATTTCGGGTTGATGGCTTATTGGTCTTAGGATCCTCCGCTTTGAACACTTCACCGAATTTATATTTTTCCCACAACCGATCTTCCATAGCATAGCCAATGGCGGTATGTCTGAGTACTACCACTATGCTACAATCCTTTTCCGGAGTTCCGGTGGCCGCATTTGTAGCCAGGAAAATGCGTGGCCACGCAAAAGGAAATATTCCGTTAGGCTGTGGCGCATCAAATACAATGCGGTGTTTTCCTTTCACCTGATTGAACCAGTCATCTGGACCACCGGTATCGTTGGGAATAAAATTACCTGCATGGGCCGAGAGGGGAGAGATCAGGGATGAAAGACCCAATGCGGCTGCGCCACCTGCAATTTTACCAATGAATTCTCTTCGTGGATTGGTTTCAGCAATCTTGCTTTTCATAAATGATTTTTTATTGGTTTTGTTTTTGATAAAAATTCAACGAAAAGACTGATGAATAAATTCTCTCGATTGAATTTTTAAATTGACAGTGTGAAAATATGTTGGCAGCCTACCAAACAGATATGCAAATGATCCAATGTGGAATGATCTTGCTTGAAATACTATTCTTATTTAGTTTATGGCAGAAGAAAAGTTTTGTTTTAAGTTCTATTTCATTTTGTTTGTCGGTATTCCCTGCACGGAGGTCAGGCGACATACTGCAAAGGCGTAACAAAGGAATATTATTGTTTCCTCTTATAGCTTATCTTAGATATTGAAAGGATCCTCTTTTCAATATCTATATTTAATATCATGAAGAAAACTCTCATCCTCTTTTCCATTATTGCCACAATAGTATATGGTTGCTCTACTGCTCAAGCCAAAAAAGATCGTCTTGCAAAGGCCAACAGGGAAGATAAGAACGGATGGATCTATCTGCATGTTGAAGGATCGCCTGCTGACATCGGTTACCAGCATGGTTATCTTCTTGCAAAAGATATAGACACAAGCATACAGGCAGTAGCTTTTTTGTTGCAGCATGATACACACAGAGACTGGCAATTCTATCGCAATGCTGCGAAGAATTTTCTATGGGACAAGCTGGATCGTGAATATAAAGATGAGATCAATGGAATAGTGGAAGGCTTGCAGGACAAAAAAATAAACTACGATAGTCTTGATGTCACAGCTTATAATGCAATGGAAGAGCTGGCTTATTATTACGTACCTATGCTGGATAATAAGATGAAACCCGGCAGCGGCAACAATAAAGCTCCCGGCAATTGCAGCGCTTTTATTGCTACAGGAAGTTATACAAAGGATGGTAAGATAGTGATAGGCCATAATAACTGGACATCATATATGACAGGTCAGCATTGGAATGTGATCGCCGATATTGTTCCAGAAAAAGGCAATCGTATGCTGATGGATTGCATGCCGGGTTTTATTCACAGCGGTGATGATTTTGTGATTAGCAGCAACGGGATGTTGCTTACTGAAACTACTATCACTCAATTCCTGGGTTTTGACACAACCGGTGTTGCAGAATTTATGCGTGCACGAAAAGCAATGCAGTATGGTAACAGCATTGATGATGTAATAAGAATTTTTACAACTGGAAATAATGGTGGCTATGCGAATGACTGGTTGATCGGTGACGCCAAAACAAACGAAGTAGCAAAGCTGGAATTAGGATTGAAAAATTACAGGGTGTGGAGAAGCAAAGACACAGCAATGGCAGGCTCCAATTTTGCCAGCGATCCAAAATTGATCGCTGAGGAAACGATCTTCGATGTCACTGATAAAACTACATCGCCCAATGGGCGGCGCCTGAGAATGGAAAAATTATTATTGACAGATCTGAAAGGCAAGATGGATGTTGAAACCGGCAAGCAAATAGAAGCGGATCATTTTGATGCGGTGCAAAATGTAAATGCTAACAATAAATGTGTTGTTTGTGGTCATGTGGATGAAGATGCCCGTGGATGTAAAGAATGGGATTGGCCGGAGTATTATCCCGGAGGCGCCGTGCAGGGTAAGGTAACTACTGCTGATCTTGCAAAGGACATGAAGTTATGGGCACATATGGGTCATCCCTGCGGTGAAGATTTTATTGGCGAAAAATTTTATAAAGCACATCCTGAATATGCATGGCAGTCTAAATATTTAACGAATATGCTTTCTTATCCATGGACACTTTTTTCTGCTAAGTAACAAGACAGACGTGATGCATTATTCAAACAGCCTAATTAATCTTTCGAATGGATAATCTAACAATGAAATCAGTTTTACAAGTTGAAGAACTCAATATTTTTTACGGTAGCTTCCAGGCAGTTCGCAATGTTTCTTTTGATGTAAAAGAAGGAGAAATATTTGGCTTACTGGGGCCAAATGGTGCAGGTAAGACCAGTACCTTAAGCGCAATAGAAGGATTACTAAAACCAAAATCAGGCAATATTACCGTAGCAGGTTTTAGTATAAAAGATAAACCATTGCATGTACGGGCCAATCTCGGTGTGCAATTGCAGGCTACCAGTTTTCAGCCAGAACTTTCTATAGTAGAGATCCTGAAACTATATGCAGGTATTCATGGTGTACAAATGAATGATGAAAGGTTAAAGGCAATTTTAGCCAATATTAAATTAGAGGATGCAGGTTCAAAACGTTTTGGACAACTTTCGGGCGGACAACAACAACGTGTTTCATTGGTGATAGCAATGATCCATGAACCCCGGCTGGTATTACTCGATGAACCTACTTCTGGTCTTGATCCGCAGTCGCGCCGACAACTTTGGGAACGTATGGAGGCATTACGGGAAAAAGATCATGGTATCCTGCTTACTACTCATTCTATGGAAGAAGCGGAAGCCGTATGTGATCGTATTGCTATTATTGATCATGGGCAGATCATCAATATTGATACACCTGCGGCTTTAATAGAAAAACATCGCCACGATCCGGAAGTGATCAGTGCCTCACGTAAAGGAAAGATAACTCTCGAAGATGTGTTTATCGGCTTAACCGGAAAAGCTATTCGTTCATAACTAAACAAGCAAATATGCAAACTATTATACCATCAACATCTGCTATACTTTCCTCATTGCTTCGTGCCGACTTCACTACACAATGGCGCAACAGGAGATCAGTTATGCTTGTAGTGCTGGTACCTGTTGTAATACTTATTTCATGGAAAGGATTGGTAGAAAAACTCGGGGGAACTTTTGTACTTTCCAATTGCATTACCATCGGTCTGAATGCGATCGGCCTGATGGGTTATTCCAATGCTATTGCCCGTGATCGCGATAAAGGAGTGTTTCAGCGTTTAAGAGTGGCGCCAATACCTTCCTGGTCTATTATGGTCAGTCGCCTGCTGGTGCAATTAGCGATGATATTACTGGTAACAACTGCAATATTCGTAACAGGGTTTTATTTTGACAAAATAAGCCTTAGTCCTGTTGGATATTTGTTAGGTTTTATCGCTGCTTTTGTCGGGGGCACTGTTTATCTCGCATTGGGTCAAGCTATCGTTGGGCTCATAAAAAATCCTGAGACAGTTAATGCTGTTACACGTCTTACTTATTTTATTTTTATCATGATCGGTATGTTTGGAGAGTTGGGTATGCTGGGACATGAATTGGGAGAAGTGGTGCGGTGGTCACCTTATGGCACGGTGAAACGATTACTCTCTGCCAGTATGGATCCCCATACCTGGACACAGGATACAACTTTGTATTTATTAGCAACCATTGGTTATACACTAATTTTTGCCACTCTGGGTATTAAATGGTTCAAATGGAATACACGTTGAAATGACTCGCCGAAGCAATCTAATTCTTTGTTTGTTGGTATGCTTTGCACAAAGCCAGGCAACATACCAACAAATGCATAAGGATAAAATAATTAACAGGCTTCGTCGTTAATAAATTACCCTCCTTTCAAAACTGCCCTTTATTATGAGAAAGTTATTCCTTTTCTCTGTCGCCATTTTTGCTGTCTTTCAATTGCCAGCACAAAAATCTTTCAAAAGAAATGCCCTGTACGCTGAAATCCTGGGGAATGGTCTTGTGTTATCTGCGAATTATGAAAGACAAATGAGTACTAAGCCAGGTCTTGGTTTACATATTGGGATAGGTTTGGGTGGTGACAAACCAGCCTTCCCACTCGGCGCTAAATGGCTGTTTGACATTGACAAGCAAGAATCTTTTCTTGAAATCGGAGCCGGTATCACTCTTGCTGAGCAGGGTCTATGGGAAACAAATTTTAACCAGCCTAAAAGAAATTCATATAGTGCCGGATTCATTCCCTCGATTGGATACAGGTATCATTCACCAAAAGGATTTATGTGGAGAATAAATTATACACCTGTTTTTAATAAGTATAGAACTGAGTTTTTGTTTTTTGGCCTGTCAATAGGGTGGAGAATATGATTTCACTTACTTAATCTGATATTGTTTTCAGTTTGTTTGTTGGTATGCTACGCACAAGGCTAAGTGACTCGTACCAACGAAAGCGTAAAGCGGGTAGAATCAATTCTCTGGTCCCTCAATCTTAATTTCTTTCTTGAAAATATAATCAGTTGAACTTGCCTTGTCTGCAATGACCGGAACAGCAATAACCAATTTCCATCCCTGACGACCCAGGTAATTCAATGCATCAGTAATGGAATTGAATTTTTTTGTTTTTCCTGTTTCTTCATCTTTTAGAAAGTACATTTTGCCAAACTTTCTTTCCTGGCCATAATCGACATCAATACTAACCCTGCCAGAAAGATCAAGACTATAACCAACTCTAAGTATACAAAATTGGTCGATAACACTGTCGGCAGATACTTGTTGCCCATAGGAGTGAAGCGATGCTGTGAGTGTCAGTACAAGTAAATATTTTTTCATAAGTTTTTTATTCAATTTAATTCTTATGGTTTGAAAAGAAAGTTAAACAAGGGATGGTTGTTGCTAAATGACTTGTCCCCTCAGTTTAGAAGGAATTGTTAAGGGTAGAATAAGTTGCGGCAGAACTTAGTTAATCAATGAATAATTAACTCCTCTTCATTGAGTTCTTTTTTAATAAACGTCTTGTTTGGAAAAGTTAATAACATCACCAGGAGATCGAAACAGGCAAAATAGAAAAATATTTTCCTTGCCGTAAGAAATAATAAAAGTGCGGATACTATACATGAAAGTGCATACCACCATAACCTGCTGCGAAATATCTTTTGATAGAAAGCTCGCTTTTCATCAAAATCAGTAAAGCTTAATAATTTTTGTTTTTGCTTTTGTTGGTAAAAAGAAAATATTAAAGCTGCCCCAATCATGCTATACATGATAACATCTTTCACTGTTTTTGTTTCCGGGATATTTGCCAGGATGGCATAACCTTGCCTTACTATAAAAAAACTGGCGGCAACAGAAAGAATACAAATAAATAAAACGCCGGTGTAGGCCTTTTTATAGGGAGCTATATCCATTGCTTTCAGTTCCATTAAAAAAATTTATTGATTTAAAAGTAATGGAAATTCTTTGAAGATGTTTGTTGGTATGCTTTGCACAAAGCCAAGCGACATACTAACAAAGGCGTAATAATGAGAGATGATTTTTATCATGATTAATCATTGACGGCGTATTTAAATTGCAATACACTTAATTTCTAAACACACAGGTATGAAAATAACTATGGTTCTCAGTGGAATAATTTCCCTCTTCTTAATAAGCTGTAATCAGCAAAAAGCTGATTCAACCACACATCAGAATGACAGCACCTCAAAAAAAACAGAACAGACCGAACATGAAAGTGAAATAACTTTAACACTGAATGAAGGTAAAAAATGGAAATTGGATGAACCAACGCGGACTAATATTAATGCAGCCAAACAAGTTTTTCAAAGGTCTGCTGAAAATTCAAAACAAGATTATGCGACTTTGGCTGCCAATCTCCAGGATAACGCCAATAAACTGGTGAGTGAATGTAAAATGAGCGGCAAGGACCATGATATGTTGCATGTATGGCTTGAGAAATATCTTTCAACCTTAAAAGAATTAAAAACTCCTGAAGCAGAAACACAGAAAGCAGCATTTAATAAAATAGGGGAGCAACTAAAAAGTTTTGATTAATATTTTGAATAAGTAAAAATGTGTTAATGATTTGTTTGTTGGTATGCATTGCACAAGGCTAAGCGACATACCAACAAAGGCTAAAAAGGGGTAAATATTTTTAGATTGCTTCGACCTGCATGTAACATTTAAAAATATGATGAAGTATTATTGAAGGTCTCGCAACGACGAAGGTTCCGGGACTTAGAAGAGTTTACCCCCACTGCGAGTCTCGTCATTGCGAGACGAAGAAAACTCGGAAGAAGCCTAGATAGTGAAGTAAGCCGAAGCAATCTAATGTTTTGTTTGTTGGTATGCTTTGAACAAAGCCAAGCCAGATACCAACAAAGGAGTAAAGGCGTAAAAGTTGTACTAACTATATTTTAAACTTACCAACTATAAGAAGCACGAGGCCCAGGACTAACAATACGATTCCCCATTTTCTCATGTATTTTATATAATTCTCTGGGCTTAGTTTGCGCTGCATCACATCAGTCTTCTTCCAAAACCATCTTCGGTATAGATCTGGTTTGATAAGATAAACCAATCCAAAAATTGCAAATATTAATCCTACTCTTCCCATAATAGAAATCTAAGATAATTTTTTATTTGAGTAAATTATTAATGAGTTTCAGCTAATCAGT
>DASTZB010000115.1:0-30291 GCA_035764525.1 Chitinophagaceae bacterium
CAATACTCAATGGTAAAATCAAAAGCATCGGGGTAACTTCAATTACTTATTATGGATCGACGGAAAATGCAGCATTGGTTGGGAAAGTGAAATCAATAGGGAATGTTTGGTTTAATTATTTCCTTGATCTTGAAAATGAATCGGTAAGAGGAAAATTAAGAACTGCAGGACAAAAAGACTTTAGTTATTATAACTCTTTTGATAATGAAGCATACCGGGGTAAAATAAAATCCATCGGGACGAACCAGATCACCTACTATTCAACATTTGATGATAAATCTATCAGGGGAAAATTAAAAAGCATTGGGTCATACAGCTATACATGGTACACATCCCTTGACCGGCAGGGGTATCAGGGGGGTATAAAATCAGGCAGACAAACTCAACTGATCGAAGGAATTACATATATCATTTGGTAGTGCGGCCGGGTTATGGATTTTTTTTGGTCTTTTTATCTTTTAGCTTTTGAAAAGCTTTTAAAGATTTTTGAACTTCGCCAATCAATTTGTGCAATCGTTTTTCATGCTTCGCCAGTATTTTTTTTGTTGCTAAAGCTGTATTATCAAAGTAACGGTTAGCTTCATTCAAATGAAAATTGAACTGACCAGCCTCTTCATCCAGTCTTTGCAACAATTCCCATAAGTTCTCTTTTTTCTTCATATGACTTTTGAAGCAGAGCAAATTTCAAGCCGGGCAAGTTCTCAAATAGTAGTATTAAAAAGTTAGGGATTTATTTTTTACTGATCCGGTAGAGATTGCCTCCATCGGTAACGGCATAGAGCATTCCATTAAAATAAGCCACATCTCTGAATCTTTCTTTTTTATCTGCCAGCAATCGCTCTTCTCCAACTACTTTATTGTTCTCAATAACAAGGCGGGCAATATGCATACTGCTGAGACCCCCGATAAACAAATTATTTTTCCATTCAGGAACGGCATTGCCTTTATAAAAAGTCATTCCACTTGGTGAAAGAACGGGGTCCCAATAATAAACCGGTTGTTCCATTCCTGCTTTTTGCTGAATGCCATCACCGACTTTTCCTCCAGCATATTCAATTCCGTAGGTAATGGTTGGCCAGCCGTAATTTTTTCCGGCTCTTATGATATTCACTTCATCACCGCCCCTCGGGCCAAATTCTGCTTCCCATATTTCACCGGTTGCTGGATTAATATCCAGACTCTGTGCATTACGAATTCCATAAGCAAATATTTCAGGCATTGCATCTTTTTGGTTTATAAATGGATTGCCCGGTGCCGGCTTACCATCTTTTGTTATCTTAAAAATTTTACCCAAACCGGAGTTAAGCCATTGCGCCTGTTTTCTTCCTTCGAGTATTGAACGTTCCCCTGTGCTTACAAAAAGGTTTCCATCTTTATCAAATACAAGTCTTGACCCATAGTGCATGCTGCTTTTTAATGGAGGCGTTGCCCGGAAGATCACCACCGGGTTTTGAACTTTTGATTCTGCTTCATTGAGTTCTCCTTTGGCCACTGCCATCAGGTTTCCCGGACCATTTTTTTCTGAGAATGACCAATAGATCATTTTATTTTTACCAAAATTTGGATCCAAAGCCACATCCAGCATTCCTCCCTGGCCGGATGCATCCACTTCGGGAAAGCCGGTGATCTTTTTTACAAGGTTTCCGTTTGCATCAAGTATTTGCATAGAACCTCTTCTTTCTGTTATCAGTAATCGTCCATCAGGTAAAGGAATAATAGCCCATGGCAATCCTAATCTTTCTGCGATCTTTTCTGACTTATAAGGAGTTTTGGTTATTACACCTGCCACTCTGGTTTGCCCGTTGAATGCCGGTTTATATTCGGTATTCGGGGTTTGAGTTTCGACCGGGGGATTTTGTCCAGAACCAGTTATTGAGTAAATAATAAATGCCGGAATGCTAAAGATAATTCTTGCTTTCATAATTCAAATATTAGTCTGATACGTAAAAATAGGGATTGCCAGACCAAAATATTTTGATAGTTCATGGAGCATCCAACTTTGTTTATAAAAGGTCTTTTTTAATGTCCTTTGGTACAAAAGTTATATTTGTAAAAATCTACACTATGCTACGATCTCTTATGATTATATTAATAATACTCAATAATGCTTCTGTAATTGCACAAAAAGATACAGCAAAACAAAAACCATTGCGTGCAGCAGTTGTGGGTTTGGTGCATGACCATGTGAATTGGATACTCGGCAGGGAAAAGAAAGGCGATATTGAAATTGTTGGTATTGCTGAGCCTAACCGTTCATTGGCAGAAAAATATTCCAAAAAGTATGGCTATAATATGAATATTGTATATAACACCATAGAGGAAATGATCGTGAAGACAAAGCCTGAAGCAGTATTTGCGTTTAATAGTATTTATGATCATTTGAAAGTAGTAGAGTATTGTGCACCTCGCGGCGTTCATGTAATGGTGGAAAAGCCATTAGCTGTAAGCAACGAACATGCAACAAAAATGTTGGCACTTGCAAAAAAGCATAATATTTATTTGCTTACTAATTATGAAACTACCTGGTATGGAAGTAATGCAAAAGCTTACCAGGTAATTAAAGAAGATAGGTTGATCGGCGATATACGAAAAATTGTTTTTCATACCGGTCATCGTGGGCCAATTGAAATTGGGTGTACGCCGGAATTTTTAAAATGGCTCACTGATCCTGTTTTAAATGGTGGGGGCGCCCTCAATGATTTTGGATGTTACGGGGCTGATCTTGCAACATGGCTCATGAATGGCGAGACACCTATGACAGTTACGGCAGTAACACAACAAATAAAGCCAGAATTATATCCAAATGTTGATGATGAAGCAACCATTATTCTCACCTATAAAAAAGCACAAGTAATTATACAAGCATCATGGAACTGGCCTTTTGGCCGTAAGGACATGCAGGTGTATGGAAAAACCGGTTTTGTCTTTTGTAAAGATGGTACCAATATGCAGATTAAAGAGAATGAAAAGAACGAAACGCAGACAATCACAGCTTCACCTTTAAGTAATGACCGAAATGATCCTTTTGTTTATTTTGTAAATGTGATCCGTGGTAACATTAAAATAGATAAGTATGATCTTTCTTCAGCTGAAACAAATGATATTGTTGTGAAGATCCTTGACGCTGCAAAACAGTCTTCTAAAACAGGTAAGACCATAACATGGAATGAATTTTATAAAAAGTAAAAATCCAAAAGTGTTTGGAATAATATTTTGGTTTTGTTTGCTGGTGTCGGTTTCATCGCAGGCTCAAAAAACTAAGCCCATTCCTGTAATTCTTGATAGCGATATGGGTCCAGACTATGATGATGTGGGAGCCATTACTTTATTACATGCATTTGCGGATAGTGGTTACATTAATATTCTTGCTACAGTTGCCAGCACGAAATATGAAGGAGTAGCTGCCGTATTTAATGTACTAAACACTTATTTCAACAGGCCGGGTTTATTAATTGGGGTTCCAAAAGGCAAAGCCCTGGAATTAAAAGACAGACAGCATTGGACAGACACACTTCTTTTAAAATATCCTCATAAAATAAAAAAGAATGAGGAAGTATTAAGTGCAACTGAAGTTTATAGAAAAGCATTGGCTTCGCAACCTGACAGGTCTGTATCAATAATAACCGTGGGGTTTCTTACTAATCTTGCAGATTTGCTTCAATCACATCCGGATAAGTATTCAAAGCTTAATGGTAAGGAATTAGTGAGTAAAAAAGTAAGGCAACTGGTTTGCATGGCAGGTAGTTTCCCGGCCGGAAATGAATTCAATGTTAGAACGGATGCTGTCTCTTCTAAAATTGTTTTCGAAAACTGGCAAACCCCGGTATTATTCAGCGGTGTTGAAATAGGAATGAAGATTAAAACCGGCTTGCCTTTAGTAAATAATCGATCCCTTAAAAACAGTCCTGTAAAAGATGTATTCCGGATCTGCATTCCGCTGAGTTTACAGGATAGTGCCGGAAGAATGAGCTGGGATCAGACCGCCGTGCTTATCGCTGTGAAAGGATATAAACCTTGGTGGAATATTCGAACAGGTAAGATAAAAGTAGCGGTGGATGGAAGTAATACATGGGAAATTGGATCTTCACTTCATAGCTATCTTATAGAATCACAGTCGGCAAACATTATTCGAGATCTGATCAATGATCTTATGTTGCATCAGCCCGTTAAAAAATTATAAATCAAATGAAACCAAAAACTATCGAAGAATACATTTTTGCTGCTCCACCAGAAGTACAGGAAAAATTGTGGAAACTGCATGAATGTATCATTACCGCTGCACCGGGGGCAACAGAGGCTTTAAAATGGAGCATGCCTGCTTATTCTTATCACAAAATACTTGTCACTTTTGCGGTGTTCAAAAAGCATATTGGTTTTTATCCGATGCCATCTGCTATTAAAGCTTTTGGTAAAGAACTTACAAAGTATAAAACTGCCGAGGGCTCAATTCAATTTCCACATGATAAAGCCTTGCCTTTGACCTTGATAAAGAAAATTGTCAGGTTCCGTGTTAAGGAAAGTAAGGAAGGGGCTATTAAATGGAGATCTTGACCCAAAATTGTCTGATCTTTTAGATATCATTAAACCTATGGGATATTTCCCCCACCCACATTATCTTTTGCGGCCGGCATATTTGCTTTGATATCAGAATAAAATTTGTAACTTCATCCTTGGGATTAACAAAATGATTTTTTGAATTTTTCTCCCGGTATGGTTATTGAGAGTAGTTTGAAACCCACCTACCGAAATTTCATCCTAATATTCTTCTAAAACCCCGCCCGTAGGTACCCTATTAAAGAACAAATTGTTTTATGAGGGGATCTGTACTTTTTCTTATTTCTTTTTTACTGATATGCAATGCACATAGCCAGGAATTTTCTGCAAAGGATTTTCTTTTTGCATCTTCTGTGTCATCTAAAAAACTTGAAGGCTATTTAACTAAGCATCATTTTTTACCAGGCGGAAGTACGTTCAAGGATGGAAACCAGGTAAGTATTTACCGTTTCTATAAACCTCAAAAAAATAAAAAGAAAAAAGATACATTGAATATTACTAGAGCGATTGAAATATTTCGTACAAAAAATAATTTTTCTTTTACATATATCACTTCGTTGAAAAAAGAGTTCGACGAAAGCCGGCTGGAATTAAAGGACTTAGGATTTTTTTGCGGCAACGAAAAGGATACTGTCAGTAGCTTATTTCAAAGGAAAAATATTACCGTGCTGGCAAATACCCTTAGGTCTAAAGATGACACGCTTTATTCAATAGCTATTAATCAGCAGGAACTACCATTACTTGAAACGATCCAATTTGCGGAAGATCTTTTACAGTTTTATTCTCATGAATATCTTGTAGGTGTTTTTGGTGAGTCAAATGTTATAAAAGATCTTTATTATTTTTCTGAAAAAGATGTGGCGAAATGCTCTGTTCTTTTTCCAAAAACCAGCAGGCAAGCAGTTTTTATTTGGGAAGACAATGTAAATCTTTGTAAGCCTGCTTACGTCATTATTGGTGGAAATATGAATGCAAGCACTATTTCAAATTATGACGGAGTTATCGGTGAAAACGTTTGGAATTCCAAAGCAGGTATATACTCTGGCATGAGTCTTAACAGCCTTATGAGGCTTAATGGTAATAGTTTTAAATTTTATGGAAAGAACTCTTCCTCTCCTTATATGATCGTTCCTGAAAACACAGGAGCAATTAATTTCAAAACCAATAGGGTAGTATTAGGTTGTCTGAACCCGAGTGGATCACGACTTTTAAATAATTCAACGGTGAGTGCCGATGAAATTCTTTCTGATAACCTCGGCATCTATGTCTATATGATGATGATTTTACCATCGACAATGAAAAGTAAATAATATGATTCGTACAGTTGGGAAAGTTTTACCCATCTTAAGTACACAAATGAAGTTATTTCGCCGACTAAATTTTCAATGTTTATACCCCGGAAAGAGTTATTTTTTTTATTGATTATAATTTGCACATTGTGTGTATATAAGAAATAAATAAAATCACAGGCATCATTCTTGTTTTCACTCTTCATAGATAAAATCAATTGTTTAACCTAATTTAAATTATTATCTATGAAAAAAATATTTTGCGCTGCAATTATTCTGGCAGCAGCATATACAGTAAGTGCTCAAGAAGTATTAATGTATAAAACAAATAGTGAGGTTGACTATAGTTCGCAAGTCCCAGCTTCCATTCGTGCAAATTTCGCAGCGAATAACCCCACTACTGCAACAGTAACCTGGATGCCTATGACCAGTGATTGGTGGTATGCAACATACAAAAGTGATAATAACAGGATTGTTCGTGTATATTACAATACACAGCCATGGTATATGATGAGAGGAGAAAGCTTTAAAGCCTCCTTGCCGGTGCTTAATACATATGTACCAGATGTAGTGATTACGAATGCGATCAATACTTACGGTAACAATTTGTATAGTATAACAAGAAGGGTATCAAATGGAAATGATGAAGTATATCATGTAACTGTTATTAAAAACGGTATATCAGAAATTACCCTGATGAATAACCAGGGAGTTGTTTTTACAGAAGTAAAATAAAATATAGTCTTCAAACATTATCAAATAGTGTTATAGCAGGATTCACAAAATAAAAGACCCGGCAATTCCGGGTTTTTTATTTTAAAGGATAATGTCAATTGCTGGCTTGGTTTTGGTTCAACCTTTGAACAATAAAGTTTGTTCGCCAAAGCCCATTCATCATGTCGTTGAGCACGCAAATTATTTTCCTTTTCATACTGGCCATTCCTGTCGCCTGTATCTCGTGGACATTCACCCATGAAGAAGTGTTTAAGGAGCCAAGAGAGTTTTGTGCCAAGCATAGCAGAAAAAATAGGCTCTTCATTTTGAGAAAAATATTTTATATGCTTACCTGCGAATATTGTTTTAGTCATTATGTTACTATTGCAATATTGATAATTACGAAATACTATTTGTTATTTCCTGACTGGAGAGGTTATGTTATTGCGGGTTTTTCGATAGTCTGGGTCGCCAATATGTACATAAGCTTATTTTATCTATTGCGGCAGGGTATAAAAAAAGAAAAAGTAACTATTGAAAAAATCGAAGAGGAAAATAAGCAGGTAAATGGAGTAAATTAGCTGATAACTATAAAGACATGCAAATTAAGATTGGACAAAAAGCAACACGCAGCATCACATTAACTGCGAATGATGTAAAAACATATGCTGACCTAAGTGGGGATTATAATCCTCTTCACTTTGATGAGGCATTCGTAGCCAAAACAAAATTTAAAAAACTTGTTGTCCAGGGCGGATTAACTACAGGTTTACTTCATGCTTTGGTTGCAATGGATATGCCCGGTCCGGGTACAGTTTTTCTAAGTCAGAACTGGAAATTCTCAGCGCCTGTTTTTATTGGCGATACTATAACTGCAGAAGCGGAAGTTGTAAGTAAGCATGCAGCAAAACCTGTCACTCAACTGAAAATAAAAATTACACGCCAGGGAGGGGAGACTGTTTTAGAAGGGGAGGCCTGGTGTTACACTTTTACTGCTGATAATTAAAATATCTATTTGCCCAACTTAATTATTCTCAGAATAAGAACAAAAGGCTTAGGGAAAAGATTCCACACTTATTGAAGTAGCAACGTGGCATATGGGCACGGTTTTGAATTGTATTTTCTATTCAATCATATTAATTTTTTTATATGAAAACAACTCAAAAGAAGAGCAGAGCCGCTAGTGATCTGCCCGAGTCAAAACGTGATAAAGAATTATTGAAACGTGATGAGGCGACCCTCAATCTACCTGAAGTAAAGGACATCCCTGGCCAGGAACATGTAAGGCCATTACCTCCAGGTGAAATGGCAGACACTACTATTTCGTCTGCTGACGAGGAAGCAAATGAACTATTGGATACTGATGAAGATATTTTAGTAGATAAAAATCCCAATGTTACACAATCTGAAAGGGATCTGTTGCAACGGAGCAGTGAATCTATGGCAACTCTGGACGATGAGCAATTGAATAACGCTGATCTTGATAAGATGGATGATGACGGTATAATGCTTAATGAAAAATCAGATCGAAGTGGAAAAGATCTTGATGTACCCGGAAGCGAAGATGATGATGCTAATGAAAAAATAGGCGAGGAGGATGAGGAAAATAATTCTTATAGTCGTCGTGACCCTGAAGATGAATAAAGCTTATCGTTACCTTTCCATTTGAAAATGTTGGATCAGCATGCTGGCTGTATCATGGCCGCTTTGCAAAGCACTCTCTACTGTTCCCTGTGATTCGCTTTTACTTATAGCTTCACCCGCAAAGTAAATCGTATTGTTTACTGGCAATGATAGTATTTCTCGTGCTTTTCCAGAATGAAGCGTATTATAAGTGTACCCTCCTTTTATATAGGTCTGGTTAAGCCAATTAATGATCTTATAAGCAGTAAGTTCTTCCTGCAACATTGCTGGTGGCATGCGAAAGATCGATGATAAAGATTGCAATGCAATTTGTAATAGTGAGGAGTCTGGTTCAAATATTTTTTTTGTTGCATTGGGTCCGCCCATCCAGCCCGTGAGTAAAGTACTTTCGCTGGGCAATTGAGTCCACCATGTTGGTACCTCCTCATCGGTCAATAAAAACCCTGTTTCATCATCGAACTCTTTCCAAAAACTTGTTTTGAATTCAAACAGGAACTTTATCGCCCCGCCAAAGCCTAGCCCTTGTATCGCAACCGCATGATCAGTTAATACGGGTTTAAATTGAATAGTACCGGATTGCAATACGCCTGCAGAAACTGTGATGATCAATTTATTTGCGTGGAATTTTTTATCGCCAATTGTATGTACGGTCACATTCCCTTCTTCATGTTCTATTTTATTTACACAGGTATTAAAATAAAATTCTGGGTTTAGTTGACGGCAACCGTTGACCAAATGATCTATAACCTGGATGTAACCACCTTTGATCCTGTATTGTTTCTTAGCCATATTCTTCCATTCCTCTTTTACTGAAAGGATCGAAGCTTTGGAAATGTCAGCAAGGTCGAAGCCTTCTGAAAATCGCTGCACCGCCGGGCGAAGATGTAGATATTCCGGATCGGAAAAATTTTCTTCTAAAAATTGAAGGATTGTAATATCTGCTTTTAGTTTTCCCAGCTGTCGCATGAATTCGTCCCAATGATCATCGTGCTCTTCGGTTTGCCATTGACCTTGTTGAACACCGATCATTTTTCCTTCCACTTCCTCGCAGGATAACCCTGCTTCTTTTAGTAATTGAAAGGTAAGAGGCAATTTGCCATGAATAAATTCTGCACCGGCTTCTACATAACGTTCAAAACCTTCTTTGATTGTAGAGATCCTTCCACCCGCTATTCCAGCTGCTTCTAACATGCAAACATGATAACCAGCTTTTGCAAGATCTCTCATTGCCAATAACCCGGCAGCCCCCGCACCAATGATAATGATATCATATTTCATTTTGTGAAATTGATTATAGCATTCCTGTCATAATAACCTGATTTATTTTTTTCCTGAGAGCTTAGCTATTAAAAACACAATCAGCCCTATGACTGCTGCTACAGCTAACACGCCTACCCAGACACCAGCTTTGAAAATATCACCCACTAATTCACAACTTGTCAAAGACATAGATATCATTAGAAATATTAAAACATAAAGTGAATTTTTCATACTGCTTATTTTATGTGATTAAAATTTTCATTGCGAGATACATCACTGCTATTTCCAAATTGTGTACCACCATTAATTGCAGACGGAAAATCAAAAAAGCCCGAAAACCTGTTTAAAAGCAGGATTTTTTTCTACACAATTTTATTTTGATTCACCTGTTTCAAATTCACAAAAACCATTTTTAGACATTTTTAAATCATCGATGAGTAAAATTTCCGGCGAACTTTTTGTTCAATTCACTGGAATGTCATTTATGAATTGGGTTGATTTGATTCTAATATTGATTGTTCTTCTTGCTGTTATTGCAGGTTGGTATCGGGGATTTATTTCCAGTATGCTTGGTCTGTTAGTATGGGCAGGCAGTTTTGTGAGCGCCTATCTTTTTTATCCATATGTAGCTAGCTTTATTGACAAATTATTTGATGCAGGCCCCTGGCTATTGGCGATCTCTTTCATATTAACAGCTATTATTATCGGCACACTTTTAAGTATTCTTGCAGGATACATATCACGAAGTGTTCCCATCCCCGCTCATCAAAATAGCATCAACAGATTGTTGGGAATTATTCCCGGAGCAATCATGGGTTATTTATATGCAGTTATATTCGCTGCGATCTTTCTTTCATTACCTATAAGGGATGGCATTACTGAAAAAGTTCGCCATAGCCAGTTTGGAGTTCAATTAGCAATGCAATCTGAATGGGCCAACAGGAAATTAGCCCCCGTATTCGATGAAGCCATTCGGCAAACCATCAATAGCCTTACAGTTCAGCCTGGCTCAGACGAAAAGATCAATCTTACTTTTAAGATCAATAATGCCACCCCAAGGCCAAATTATGAATCTGCAATGTTGCAAATGATAAATGAGGAAAGGCAAAAGCATGGATTAAAACCGTTGAAGGCCGATCCTGAAATGCAGCAGGTAGCGAGAGCTCATTCGCAAGACATGTTTGCAAGAGGATATTTTGCTCATGACGATCCTGAAGGAAAAGACCCTTTTGATAGAATGAAAGCCGCAAATATTCATTTTGCAACTGCAGGTGAAAACCTGGCATTAGCACAAACAGTAGAAATCGCCCATGTAAACCTGATGAATTCTCCGGGGCATAGGGCAAATATTCTAAACCCCTCTTTTGGTCGGGTGGGTATAGGAATATTAGATGGCGGTTTTTATGGCCTTATGATCAGCCAGGAATTCAAAGATTGATTTTTCTACGATAACTGTTCGCATCCACTTAAGCGAAAGATAAATGCAGATAACGCTATAAGATACAGCTTTGCCGTTTCTCAAGTATATTTTATAATCTTTGATAAAAACCGATTCAATGTTTTGAATTGTCCTTGATAATTCGTTCTCGCAATGTGAAACTGCATCGTCAACACTTTTTTCGGTCTGGCCAATGTTTGTTATAGTTAAGCTTCATGATTCGGCGATTGTTGTTTACCATTTTTCATAAACTCAATTTATTAATTGCCTCTCAAAATATAGGCCCTTCGATTGCGGGTGTAACACATAATCATGGCGTTGTTTTTGAACGCACCTATTTCAAACGAGGAAGCATGAGCCGAGATCAGCTGGACATTCTATTCAAAGATTATGAAAGCGCTTTTGATAAGCTTGATTTGAAAGCCATTTCAGGCTACTGTGCTGATAGTTTTATTTCAGCGGGACCGAAAGGATCAATAACGCAGGGCCGGCAAGATTATGAAAAGAGATCCGAACAAACAATTAAGTTTTATAAAAGCGTTGGCCGCAAATCAGCAAAAATAGTTTCTAAAAGGGTAATGCCGATTTGCAATGAATATAGTTTGGTGGTAGTGCGTTGGGGTTTAACTTTTGAAGGAATGGGGACAAAATTAATTGAGTTTGATATAAGCTATATTATACAGGAAATTGATATGGCCCCTAAGATCATTTTGTTAATCTCACACGAAGATGAAGAGACTACAGTGAAAAAATTAATGGTTCAAAAAAAATAGTGGGGTCAATTATTCTGATTCATGTTGCGACACAGACATTAAAGCCAATAAAATCGCTTGGGGAAAAAATTCAACTCTTTTTAAAATTGTCATAGTTTATTCTTATAGATAACATGTTATCCACATTTTTCACTTATTTATAAAGCATAAAAATTAATTAATACCCATGGTAATGTGTTTTAATTAACAGGAATGATTTTGGCATAAATGTTTCATTGTGGAACTAAATCTTATTACCATGAATAAACTGCTTTTGCCATTGAAACTCAGCAACGTCACAGAAAACATGATGTCGATTCATGATTATCTGAAAAATTCATATAACGAAAAGAAGGAATGGCTCGCCGAAAGCATAGCTTTTTTCAAGGATTTTGCACAAATGGAAGAAGAATTCCGCCAAGAATTGATGAATCGAAACGAATACTGCATTTGTCTTGAAGGGGAAATATTTTCTGAAAAAGAAATTCTTTCAAGACCGATGGAAGAAAATTATTAGCCTCAGTCTTTAACTGTCGAAATTGTCTATCATTAAAAACATCAGGTTCGATGCTTTTTTGGTTATTTCTATTAGCGCCTGAGATTAATAGGATGGAATAGTAATTGTCTTATTAGTATAATGCAAAATCAAAAGGAACGGATCGTAAAATTCATATGAATCTGACACTTCTTTTTACTGGTTTAAAAACGCCTGTTCAACGTATAGCTAAAGTCATGATCTCCCACTAGCAAATTCCCATTTGCATCTGTAAAGATTAGGACACCCTGATCTAATTGTAAGAGATATATAAAGGGTTTTTCGTTTTCATCATTGAGCTCGTAAATGATTCTTCCATCTTTAGCGGTTATTATTTTCCAATTACCTCTTTTTCCACCTTCTTCACGGCGGTAAGGAGTTCCCAATATCCTGTAAGTGGCAGGCTCATTTTTTTTATTACTATAAAGGACGAGATACCATTTCAATTTATAACATAATTTCCCCGGCTCGATAATGTTTGGTACTCCGCATGGCGTCCTCCCTTCAAATGCTATTGAGTCTTTTAGAATGATTTGTTGTTTTGCGATCATATTAAATTGGTTTGTAACAGACGGTGCTGTATTATTCAAAGCATAACTCCATCCACCTCCACCGATCAAAAGAGTATTGTCATTATTAAGTATATGAAGCAGGTTGGCGTTTAACTCTGCAAGTTTTAATGACTGGTTGCCATTTTGAAGTACATAATTGTTTTTTTCTTTTTTTATTATACCACCAAATGCAATTTTTTTTCCTCCGTCATAAAAACCGTTTGTGTTTGGCTTGCCAATTCCATAATTACATTCTAATGAATATTTATTATCTGTAACAGATAATTTCCAGCGAATAAAATCGATTGAGTCGGTTAATGAAATGCCGAGGAATGTTCTCACTAATGGTGCGGCAGGAGTGCTTGCTGTATAATTTGTTTCTTTTGAACTCGCACAAGAAACTAGAACAGTCATTGATAAAAGTGTAGCAATGAATTTCATAAAACCTATTTAATGCAAGCTTCAGATTTACAAATGAAGTTTAAGCCAAAGCTACACCTCTGGTATTATTTTCTTGATGAAAGACTTTTAAAATTTGACCATTGTATACCCTTTAAGCTGGTAGGTCGTAATGGCTGTAAGCCCTGAACTGGCAACCCTGGTTCCCGCCACTAATTTCTTAGTATCGATATTCCGTTTTTGCATGGTCTGTCCGCACACATAAAACTCAACACCGGCGTCCATCAGTTCTTTTAATATTTGCAAATTAGGATTATCACATTTGAATTTCTCTTTATAAAGTTCATTATCAAAAACAGCATACGTAGCCATTTTGCGCAATACAACAACCATTTGAATATTTTCTTTTGGCACACCCTCGGCAGCATGAAGATTTACTAATGTCGCCAGCGCTTCAATGTATTCGTTTAATGAATCTGGTTTCGAACCGTTTTCAGTAAGTTCAACGATAATTTTATATTTAATTGAAGGGTCTGGTTTATGATCCGCATTAGGCAGTTGAAAAACCGTTCCGTAAGATTTTATGACCGGGTTTACTTTTGTTTGGGCATTTAAAAAAGCCAGGAGGAAAGTAAATAATAATAAAAAGCTTATCTTTTTCATAATTTAATTTTTTATGAAAAAGAAAATTATGAAAGGGCATAAGGAAAGCTATGCCGTCTGTAACAATTCGGGTCCGTATCACAT
Organism: Chitinophagaceae bacterium; assembly: GCA_035764525.1. Classification (GTDB taxonomy): domain Bacteria; phylum Bacteroidota; class Bacteroidia; order Chitinophagales; family Chitinophagaceae; genus VBAS01. Next base: position 13,884 of record DASTZB010000115.1, read on the forward strand.
AGCCGGCAATTATTGGCTGAGCTTGATCAGCCCAACATCGGTTAAATCTCCCTCCATTACAACAATATCGTCTCTCTCGGCATTTTTGTAAGGCAGAACCGCTTCAATCACCATTTTCCAGTTTCCAGGCTTTACATCCATTATAAAACTGCCCGGAGTAGGTATGATCGAGACGGTATCTTTACCACTTACGGCCCATATTCTTTTTGCGCCTTCTGGCGGATCAATTGTTCCTTTTATGCCTGATCTATAGTTGGAAGCAAAACTTGAGATCAAAAGGACGGATATCACAATGCCAATAATATTTTTCATACTTGAATTTTTAAACGATTAATATTCAGTTCATGATTGTAAAGACAACTAATGTGCCATTAGAATTTATTTGTTTCAACTTTTGACACATATTTTAGAATGGACAGATGCTTTTGTCCACAAAAGCTGGCTTTGATGTTTTGTCGGAAATACCCCATCAAACAGTCGCTTTTCCACCCCCGCAATCAATTTTTTTCATCTCACCTTTATGTCAGCAAATAATTATTGACAAAAAATATTTTCAATGAAAAAGATATTAGCAAAAGCAGTTTTAAAAAGAACAATAATTCTTACTGCTATTTTTATTTATTGCATTGTAAATGTTTTCGGCCAGGTAAAAACTGGCTATGCGCCCGCGAATGGCTTAAAGATGTATTATGAAGTTTATGGAACAGGTAAGCCGATAGTGTTATTGCATGGCGCTTTTAATACTATCAATACAGCCTTTGCCCAATTGATCCCTGGATTAGCTAAAACCCGAGAGGTGATTGCTGTTGAATTACAAGGTCACGGGCGGACCGCAGATATTGATCGAGCATTTTCTTTTGAAAGCATGGCAGATGATGTAGCTTCAGTACTAAAATTTCTTAAAACAGACAGCGCTGATATTTTTGGATATAGCATGGGTGGTGGGGTTGCGCAGCAAATTGCAATTCGTCATCCGGAACTTGTTCGCAGGCTAATTCTAACGTCATCGGTATATAAATATGAAGGATGGACTCCTGAAACAAGAGCAATTCTTCCCATGCTTACGGCCGAAATGTTTGAAAGCACTCCAATAAAACAAGAGTATGATAAATTGGCGCCTGACCCAACGCATTGGAAAGAATTTATAAATAAGATGAAAAAATTTGTAACGACCTCTTATGATTTCGGCGCTGATAAGATCAAAGCAATAAAATCACCAACATTAATTATAATAGGCGATGGGGATGGCGTTTTACCCGAACATGCAGTTGAAATGTATCGTCTTCGGGGTGGAAACTACATGGTTGATTTTGGCCCAATACATGCTGCACAATTAGCAATCTTACCTGGTTCTTCACATATAAGTGTAATGATGCAAACAGATTGGTTGCTGTCAATGGTTGTCCCTTTTTTAGATGCGTCATTGCAACAAATAAAGCATTAATTATATTTTAAACCTAAAACATATTTTATGGAAAAGATGAATTTCTCCATTGACATCAATGCTCCAAGAGAAAGAGTATGGAGCATTTTATGGAATCATGATTCGTATAAAGAATGGACAAGTCCATTCGCCGAAGGATCTTATGCGAAAACTGATAATTGGAAAGAAGGAAGTAAGGTCTTGTTTCTTTCACCTGGTGGTGATGGTATGGTTAGCAAAGTTGCGTCAAATAAGAAAAATGAATTCATGTCGTTTGAGCATTTGGGTGTTGTGAAAAATGGGGTGGAGGATACAGAAAGTGATAATGTAAAAGGATGGGTAGGCGCAAAAGAAAACTATAGATTAACAGATGCAAATGGAAAAACCAAATTGGCTGTTGATATGGATAGTACTGATGAGTTCAAGGATTATTTTTTGAAAACCTGGCCAATAGCCTTAGATAAAATAAAAGAACTTTCAGAAAAAAACTAAGTCGTTATAATAGTAAAAGCTTTAATCATGCAAAAGATAACTCCCTTTCTATGGTTCGATGGAAAAGCAGAAGAAGCAATTAGACTTTATACTTCTCTTTTTAAAAATTCTAAGATCATAAATATTTCATATTGGGGTGAAGGAAGCCCGTTTCCCAAAGACCAGGTAATGAATGGCGTGTTTGAATTGGATGGACAAAAGTTTTATGCTTTTGATGCCGGACCGCAGTTCAAGTTTACAGAGGCTATCTCCTTATATGTAAATTGCGAAACACAGGAAGAAATAGATCATTTTTGGAATGGATTTACAAAAAATGGGGGACAGGAAAGCATGTGCGGTTGGTTAAAAGATAAGTTCGGAGTATCATGGCAAATCGTACCTCCGGTTTTGGGGCAAATGCTAAGCGATAAAGACAAAACAAAAGCAGGCAGAGTAATGCAGGCAATGATGCAAATGAAAAAAATAATTATTGCGGATTTGAAAAAAGCATATAACGGATAATAAATGGCGAAAGCAACCAAGCTTAAAAAAATTGCAACAGTAAAGCCCGTCATTGTTAAGACGGGCAATTCTGTTTCAAAGAAAGAGTTAGCTGCCAAAAATTTTATTGCAAGATTAAAGGCTCATCAATCACATGATGAATTAAAAAAGATCCAGCGATATTTTAAATCAGGAGAAGGGAATTATGGTTACGGTGACAAGTTTATGGGTATAAAAATGGGAACTCTCTTTGCATTGGCAAAAGAATTTGGCGAAATGCCGATTGAAGAAATTGAAATTTTACTTGATAGCCCGATCCATGAAGTAAGGGCGGGTGCCATCAGCATTATGGACAAGGCATCACGTAATAAAAAGATTTCTAAAGAAAGATTGAAAGATTTTTTTGACCTGTATATGCGCCGTCATGATCGCATCAATAATTGGGATCTTTGTGATCTTGGGTGCTTACATATGACCGGAAGCTATTTGTATGGAAAGCCGTATGATATTTTATATAAACTTGCCCGTTCAAAAAATATTTGGGAGCGACGTACGGCGATCCTCAGCACCTGTTATTTTATAAGGCAGGGTGATACAACTGAAACTTTTACGATCGCTGAGATATTAGTTAATGATAAAGAGGATCTGATACATAAGGCTACAGGCTGGATGCTGCGCTTTGCCGGCACAAAAGATCAAAAAAGACTAATTGCTTTCTTAAATAAATATGCTGCAACAATGCCAAGAACGCTACTTCGATACTCCATAGAGCATTTCAATAAAAAACAAAAGGAGTATTTTATGAGTATGAAAAAGGTAGAGTAATTATCCTTAATTCTTCAGCCCTATTTTTTGAGTAAGTTCTTTGAACCTTGGGTCAGATTTTAATTCTTTTAGCATAGGATACCTTATGCAGAAGATCATTCCAAGACAAGCAATTCCCATTCTTTGATCATAAGTTTTATTCAGATAATCAAAAGCAAGATCAAACTGTTTCATGCCTGAATATAAAAATGCATAATCCATATGCAACAGCACGCCCGGTTCATTTTGTTCTCTTAGTTTTAATTTTTCAACAATTTCCAACGCCTTATCGGTTTGACCAGCGGCAGCATAAGCATGGCCAAGACTGCTTAATCCTTTCAACGGGTGACCAACGAGTTTATGATATTGCTCAAAGTCTTTTACGGCTTTCTCATTTTCGCCCATGGCGAGATAGATCATTCCTCTTCCTTCAAATCCTCTTCTGAAATTTGGCTCCAATTCGATAATTTTATTGTATTGTGCAAGCCCTTCTTCAAATCTTCCTGCAAACGAATAGGCATCGCCTAGAGTACTCATCAGCGGCAAGGAAAGTGGATCAAGGGCAAGAGCCTGCTGAATTTTTTCAATCGCTTTTTCAAAATTGCCTATTGCGATCAGGAACCAACCCTGCACCTGGTTAAAAAGCGAGGAGTTCAAACCAAGATCAGCTGCCTTTTTAAGTGAAGCTTCTGCTCCTTCAAAATCCCAATTATGATAGAATTTAATTGTTGCCAGTGATAAATGCGATTCCGCATGGTTTGGATCAAGCTCGATCGCTTTTAACGTACAATCTTTTGCTTTCGGATAAGCTTCGGCTGGGGGCATCAAACCAGACGAGCCCATAAATGAATAACAATAGGAGAGAGCGCAATAAGGCAAAGCGAAATTTGGATCAAGTTTGATGGCTTCTTCAAAAGTTTTGATAGCTCTTAATATATCTTCGGGATTAGATTTATTCCAGTAATATCGGCCTTTGAGATATAAATTGTATGCCTCAATATTTTCAGTTGGAGTTTTAACGATCGATTCCTTTTTGTCGCTACCCGCAAAATTCTCTTTTAGCCTGGTCACGATTTTTGTTGCTATTTCATCCTGGACCTCGAAGATATCTTCCAACTCACTGTCATAAGCTTCAGACCAGATATGATAACCATCTGAAGCATTTATTAGTTGAACATTTATCCTGATCTTTTTTCCTGCTCTACGAACAGTTCCTTCTAAAATATTTGATACACCTAATTTATTGCCGATCTCTCTCGCGTCTTCGTTTTTCCCCTTGAATGAAAATGAAGATGTGCGGGCAGTCACCTGTATTCCTTCAACATGAGTTAGTGCATTAAGTATTTCTTCAGAAATCCCATCACTGAAATATTCGTTTTCAGGATCGGCGCTCATATTTACAAAAGGAAGAACCGCAATGGTTTTATCACTGCCGGCTTTTATTCCAATTTGAACTGTAGTCGGAATTACAAGCCCTTCGTTCGCGATTGCATAAACTTCAAGAGGACGTTTTACATTTTTGAGATTCACCTTTCCAAGTGGAATAGTTTTTATTTCACTTTGATTCTTTACCTCGTCAAATACTTTATCCGAAATAAGCACAGCGCCGGGAACAGATATTGATTCAATACGGGAAGCAAGATTCACGCAATCGCCATACAAGCCGTTCGTATCATAAACAACGTCACCGGAATGTATACCGATCCTCAATTTTACTTTTGGTTCTTTTTGTAATTCCTGTTGAATTTCAATCCCACATTTTACGGCGTCAATGGCGCTATCGAATATGCTTAATGTGCCATCGCCAAAAAACTGGACGATAGTTCCATTATGGCCGGGTATTAAATTCTCCAATGTTTGTTGCTGGCGATTTCTTAAGACTTTTGCTTTCGCTTCATCATCCTGCATCATGGCGGTAAAGCCTGTCATGTCTGCAAACATAACCGCTACAAGTTTTCTTACTTGTGAAGATGTTGAGTTAGTATCTATCGTTGATTTTTCCATCTTGCACTTTAATGCGAGTCAATCAAGGGCCTTATTTCGTTTCAAAATTAGAATAATTCAAACTGTTCAGTATACTATTCTTCCTGTCACAATAAATTCTTTGCAAAAATTTTGCCGTGATTGATAGCTGTATTCCATGGGGCAATTTAACTAATATAATGAAGATGACTATCTTAATTTATTTAACTAATCTTTTTCCTGAGTGGAAAATAGAAAATCTTTAGATGGTAAGTAAGGCTGGCGCAAAGGATTTATCTTAAAAATCTGTAAGTCAATTTTATTAAAAAAATATTTCTTGCATGCTCAGCAAAAGCATTTGAATATAAGCTTTGCGCAAGTGGCGTATTAAGATCACCAAATGCATCTGGTGAATTCCCCCTTGACCAAACAACATAGAATTCTGAACCAGGCTTATATTCCCAACGTAAAACAAGGTTCGATCTGAATTGTACAAAATTAAAATCAGGATTACCAAAACTATAATCAGGTACTCCATCGCTGTCTTCATCCACAAAGTATTCTCCATTACTGCTGCTGATCTCGCTGGGTGTAAATACATGAAACCTGTCCTCGTAATGTTTTGCCAAAGAATTTGTAACGTAACCAAAACTGGTATAGATAGGTCTTGTGATATAAGGTTGCCCATAATATTGAACCGTCAAGTCAGGCGTAATATTATAATTGAGTCTTAGCACAAAGCGAAGTGTTTTCTGATCCACTTCACTTACAATTGTCCTGGTCATGTTAATGTAATCGATATTTGTTACAAACTGATCTTGCCTGCGCCAGTAATAGGAGTAGTTTCCACTCAAACTGATATTAAGTGAATTGATTGGCTGATAGGTCAGGCCCAAACTCAGATCATGACCTTTTATTGTGTTTTCAAAACCCCAGAAAAAATTTAGGTTGAGATTGGCAGATACTTTTTTTCTAGAATCAGTGCTTACATACATCCATTGTCCCATGCCCGCAGGGCGTCGTAAGGAAGGAGCTCCACGCAAAGCATTATTTGAAATGTCATAGGGATTCCATGTTATTCCAGTGCCTGATTGCCAGTTATTTTTAAATGTGCCATGAGCATTCATATTAAATGCATCATAAAGAAATTGCCCGCTGTAATCCCACCTGAACCAATGATTATAATTTAGTCGTGCATTTCTGAAAATTGAAAACGGTCGTTGCCATTGTATGCCGGCCCATGTAAAATGATTGATCTCATTAGATGCGAGTAAGAAACCAATATCATTTAATTCCAATCCTGGCGAACGAAGAGTTACACCTGATTCAAACTTAAATATTTCTCCATGCTTGCCTTGTTTGCCACCACTCTTACCAAGACTAAAAGTACCACCTGTGCCTGTTAAAGTTGTTCTGCTTGAATCTACTTCTACTTCCGGAGCGTTTGGTCGTTGAAAAAGATGTTCAAAAGTAGTTTGCGTATTTAATAAAGCTTCTTTTGTTCCATTCACGCTACTGAAAATAACATTACCCTTGAAATACCATGCTCTCTTTTTCCAAAAATGCAAAAAGTCAAGACCACCTGAATATGCATTGCGATGAAGGATGTTGCTTAATCCTTGTTCCCTGTTAACAGCAGTGAAAATTCCTCCCAACACTGTGTTGCCTCCCTTAATATCTTTTTGCAATCTTGTCACAAAATAGTTTGTGAGTGGTTCTACCAATTCTTCTCTTCGATGCCCATTACTATCAATAGTAGCCATCTCTCTTTCAGTAACGCTTTCAAGGATGCCGATACTAACTCCCTTTTTTGTTTTACCGCTAAACTTTGCTGCGCCAAGAATGGTAGTGTTTAAAGGCATCTTTACATATTCACCGGTTGAAGTAGATGGATAACCATGTGGTGAGCTTCCAATGCGTCTTGAATAAAATAGTAGGTCAGCATCATAATCTCCCCCTGCCTGTGATCCCGTCAACTGGTAATCAAATATATTTCTGCTTTCTATAAAGAATGGCCTTCGTTCTTCAAAAAAATTTTGATAACCATCGATGCGCACCTGTGAAGGATCAGCTTCTACTTGTCCAAAATCAGGATTGACAGTAAAGTCAAGTATCAGGTCGTTCGTTACAGCCACTTTACCATCGACACCCACTGCTAATTTTCCATCAACGCCTTTTGCAAAGGGGTTACCATCTTCTTTTGTATATTTCTCAGCTTGTGCAGTTACATAGGGAGCAATTTCTACCTGCCGGTGCATGGGAATATCTTTCAATCCATGCAATTCTCCAAAACCACTGACCCATACTCCTGAACCCTGTGGAATGTATTGCCAGATAGATCGTTCTTCTTTTCGAAACAAACGCCGTGTGATCTGGAAACCCCAGACTTTTTCAACATCGTTACCGTAACGTAACTGGCTTAAAGGAATTTTTACTTCTGCACTCCAGCCTTTATCATCTTTGTGCGTCTTTGCAAACCATATCGGGTTCCAGTTACGGTCCCAATTGTTCCCATCCTGTGAAACAAATTCTTCACTTCGAACTCCGGACACAGATAGTGTAAACGAGAATGCGGTACGCAGATCATGATAACTGTCAATATTTATTTCAACCCAATCGCCTGGAAATTCATCGCGGCGTCCCATTCTGCTTACAATTGAATCAGGGGCAAGGTCATGACAACGATATCCGATATAGAGATATTTATCGTCGTAAAGAATTTTGAAAGTGGTTTGTTGCGATGGCGCCTTACCTTCATTCGGTTGAATTTGAATAAAATCACCGCCCCATTCAACTACATTCCACGCTTCTTCCTGCGGAATTCCATCAAGTGTTATGCTGCCGGTTAGTCTTTGGGTGAAGTATTTCTTTTTTGCAATTACGGTATCTCCGGGATCTCCCTTTGATGTAATAAATAAAAGGACAGATACGATAAGTAGAAGGTTGGTTTTCACGGTCAATTATACAGCTTGTTATAAGAAAAAAAAATGCAAAGTTTAACAACGGTAATAATTTCAATATATGCGGCAGCAAAATGTTAAAAATAAAATGATAGTAAGACCATTGATTTGTTGCTGCGCTTATTTTTTATTGTAGATTCATGACCTGAAAAATCTTTTTATGCGATCTAAAGTCGATTGGCCAAAAGCTATACAGCCACTGCTGAAGAAATATAAAAACACAAAACATCCACTGGATTATAAAAATATTTATCAATTGTTGGTGATGGTCGTTTTATCGGCGCAGGATTCTGACAGGAATATCAATACGATTTCTCCCAAATTATTTGAAGCGTTCCCTGACATGAAATCATTGTCAAGAGCAACAGAAGAAACATTGTTTCCCTTCATTAGTAAAGTGAGAAATTTTGGAAATAAAGCGAAATGGTTATTAGAAATCGCAAAGACAATTAAACAAGATAAAAATATTCCACTTACTCATGAAGGACTTACCTCATTAAAAGGAATTGGAAGCAAATCTGCCAATGTCATTTTGCGTGAAGCTGGTAAACCGGCGGAAGGAGTGATTGTTGATTTGCATGTGGTACGTGTAGCACCTAGACTAGGCATGGCTACTGGTGCCGATCCAAAAAAAATTGAAAAACAAATAAAGGAAATACTTCCGCAAAAAGATTGGGATGCAGGGATGGCCATGTCCTTTCTTGGAAGAGAGATTTGCCGGCCTCAACCAAAATGTGAGATCTGTCTGATGAATACTGTTTGTGCTTATTATAGAAGAAATAAATAATTTTCCTGAAATAGAAAAATTAATGAACAAAGAAGTCAGCATTGTGTTATAAATTGCTCAGAAATCAAAACCATGTCACAAAAGAAAATAATAACAGTATTTGGCGCTACCGGTGCACAAGGCGGCGGATTGGTCCGTGCAATTCTTCATGATAAGCACAGCGAATTCGCAGTTCGTGCGGTTACCCGTGATCCCGATTCGGAACATGCAACTACACTGGCAGCTATGGGAGCCGAGGTTGTTGTTGCTGATATTGATAATGCAGAAGATGTACAGAAAGCAATGAAAGGTGCCTATGGTGCCTTTTGTGTTACTTTTTTCTGGGCACATTTTTCTCCTGAGAAGGAAATGGCACAGGCAAAAATTATGGCGGAAGCTGCAAAAGCTGCAGGTTTGAAACATGTAATCTGGTCAACGCTTGAAGATACACGTCACTATATTCCTCTTACTGATAACCGTATGCCAACATTGCAGGGGAAATATAAAGTACCGCATTTTGATGCAAAAGGAGAGGCTGATCATTATTTTGTTGATGCTGGTGTACCCACTACTTTTTTACTTGCTTCTTTTTATTGGGAAAATATGATCTATTTCGGAGCTGGGCCAAAACGGGGTGAGGATGGAGTATTAGCGATCACATTTCCGATGGGAAAGAAAAAACTTTCTGGAATTGGATCAGGTGATATAGGGAAATGTGCTTATGGTATTTTTAAAAGAGGAGCTTCACTTGTGGGAAAGAGAATCGGCGTAGCTGGGGATGAGCCTACTTGCGCTGAGATGGCAGCAGCATTAACAAAGGCTTTAGGTGAGGAAGTAAGATATAATGATGTATCACCGGATCTGTACAGGAGCTTTGGATTCCCGGGAGCAGATGAATTGGGAAACATGTTCCAGTTTTATCATGATTTCGAAGAAGTATGTGTTTCTACACGACACGTACCATATTCAAGAGAGTTAGATCCGGGCTTACAGAATTTTGATACCTGGCTTAAACATAATGCAAAGAAAATCCCGATCGAATAAGATGAAATAATTAAAAATAAAAAGCCTCAAAATTCAATGAGGCTTTCTTATTAACTAGGTTTCAGCTATTAAAACAATCTTTCCTGTGGAGGTTTTATTCCCTGTAAGCGAATGTAAATAGCTGTTTGCCCACGGTGATGGGCTTGGTGTTCTATGGCTTTAAGTAACAATGCAAATCTTGTCTCTTCATAACCTCCAAACGGTAATTTCTTTTTTTCTCCCCATTTGCTTATATCTGAGCTTTTCACTGCGTTGATGCTATAATCATAGCTTGTAGTTACATAATACATTACTGAATCTTTCGTCTGAGCTGAAGTGCTTTTTTCACGGTCAGAGCCAAAAGAAGGAGGTTTTGAATCTGTAGCCAGTGACATGAAAAATACATTGGCCTGCGCCAGGTGTAACATTTGCTGAGCAAAACTGCGAATACTATCCACTACTTTAAAAGAGTATTTATTAGCGGGCATCGTGTTCAGGTAGTCAATAGTATAAGCTTTTGATCGTTCCCATTCTTTTACCATTTGGGCTTTTATGTCCTCGGAGCTTAATGATTGGGCTTTGCTATTTGCGGGAATTACTAAAATAAAAAGCGACAGCGATAAAGCTGTCATTACGAGATTTTTTTTCATAAACAATTTTTTTGGAAGAACAATTTAGTGAAAAAGACAATGAACTCTATTTAAATTGTAAAAGGACAAAATTTACTGGCTGATTACTGCTCGATTTGATAGAAAGACTCTTACCAGCCTCGATCCAGATGTAATGAGCCGGTCTCATGACACGATTTTGTACGGCATTATTTATTTCGAATTCAATACTAGACGCTGTTTTGCTTACAAAAAGGTAGCCACTTGCTGAAGGAGGCAATTGTAAATTGCTGGCTGCATTTAATTCTATATTGTAACCATTTACCTGTCGCTCATTAAATAACAATTTTAAAGAAGGGTTTTGCAAAACTGCAATATCCTTTTTCGGGTTTGTATTCGTAAGTTCTACATCCATTACATGAAACCAGGAAGTGTCCTCATTCCATACACGATGAATACGTGGCGTGTTAAGGCTATCGTAGGATACCTCACCTGTAATGTTAGCGCCTTTTTGTGGTTGCTTACCGATAAGTTGTGAACCGACATTCGTATTTGTCAAAACTATAAATACAGAAGGAGTGTTGTGTATATGATATAACGTTGTATCCCCCGGCGCTAAGTACACATCAAGAATACGAACATATTCATTTTCGAAAACATTATGATGTCTTGGTTCATTTCTAACTTGTACCTGGGCTTTAACTATGCTGCTGCTGCTAACAGCTGTAATTAGCAGTAAATATTTTCTCATGATTTTAAAGATAGCTTTCTTTGAAAAGATAAATAAATTTGTGGCACTATACTTCGATATTTTTGATAAATAAAAATTTGATATGATACATGTAAAAGGATTTGCTGCATTCGACGCGACTTCACCTTTGACGCCATACAATTTCGAAAGAAGGGACTTAAGAGAACATGATGTATTGGTTGATATTTTATTTTCAGGTGTTTGCCATTCTGATCTGCACCAGGTAAGAGACGAGTGGGGTGGTTCTATCTACCCAATGGTGCCGGGACATGAAATCGTTGGGAAGGTGATAAAAGTAGGTCGTCGTGTAAAAAAATTTAAAGTTGGCGATAGGGCTGGTGTGGGTGTAATGATTGACAGTTGCAGACAGTGCAAACCTTGTAACAATTTTATGGAACAATATTGTGCAGAAGGAATGACGGGTACTTATAATAATTATGAAAGAGATAAAGTAACTCTTGCACAAGGAGGATATAGCACACAGATCGTTTGCGATGAAAGATGGGTATATCATGTCTCCGATAAACTTGATCTTGCGGGAGTGGCCCCATTATTATGTGCGGGGATCACAACCTATTCTCCATTAAAATTTGCAAATGTAAAACCGGGTGACAGAGTAGCTGTGGCTGGTCTTGGTGGTCTTGGGCACATGGCAGTAAAATTCGCAGTTGCAATGGGTGCGGAAGTTACAATGCTCAGCACTTCTCCCTCGAAAGCAAAAGATGCAAAGCTGCTGGGAGCACATCATTTTGTTTTAAGTACAGATGAAACTGCCATGAAAAAACATCACAGTCATTTTAATGTTGTAGTGGATACAGTCAGTGCCGATCATGATTATGAAGTTTATTTAAAATTGCTTGACCTTCATGGGAAGTTATTAGTTGTGGGTTTGCCCAAAGATGAGCCGCATGTAAATCCTTTTGAATTAATAAAAAATCGTCGCAGTATTATTGGCTCCATGATTGGCGGCACAGTTGAGACACAGGAGATGCTTGATTTTTGCGCAGAAAAAAATATTGTAGCAGATATTGAAATAATATCAATGCAAAAAATTAATGAGGCGTATGAGAGACTTTTGAAAAGTGATGTGAAGTACAGGTTTGTAATTGATATGGCAAGTCTAAAGTAGTCAACACTATTTTTTCTGTGTACCCAGCCATAATAATCCATCAATGATCATTTTATCCTGGATATCATTCCCAAATTGAAATGATAATTCTTTATTTGTTTTATTATCGTAGTCAATAGCATTGTGACCCATGTTAATATAAAGCATTTTGTAATTTTTATTTGTCCAGACCACAGGATAATATCCGCTGCGCCAAATTTCAGATTGTTTGGGACCATTGCCTAATGGAAAACTGCTTGAGTCGATTGATAAAAGAATTTTTATATCCGGATTCAAACGGATGTCCTTTTCCCAACGATACCATTCATTGGGCGAAGAGCGAAAGGTCTTTGGTAAATTTTTTGTAACCGGATGTGTAGTGTCTTCAACTCTAAGGACAGCAGGAGTGGGGTGCCATGTATTGCTTTTGTATTGTCCTACTCCGATAAAAGTGTTGTGATACCAATTCCAGTTCTGGGGAAAATCAGAATTGTTTAAGGCAAACCCTGCAAAATGAAAACCCATAAAAGCTCCGCCATTTTCCATATATTTTTTGAACGCATCTCGTTGCGTCGATCTTTCCGGTCTCGTGTCAAGAAAGATCACCACCTGGTAATGAGAAAGAAAGTCTTCATTGAGATTATTCCAGTTATTGGTAGAGTCATAAGAAAAGTTATACAACTTTCCCATTTGAGGAAACCATTTGTTGGCTTCATGAACAAAACTGATATGAGCAAGATCGTTCTTAGCGGTATAAAATGCAATTACTTTAAAGAAAGGAGGTTTATTTTGCGCATTAGTATTTGCAATAAAACAAATGCAAATGCAGCAAAGCAGGACCTTCTGTAAATATTTCTTTAATGATTTCATCTTTTTTGTTCACTTAACTATCGTATCAGCGTGCAGGTTCCTTTCTGTATATAATTAACATCGTTGATCCCAACCCCTTCGGCCATCCAAACTACTACTTGTGACGATTGAAGTTTTCCATTGATCATTCCATCCCAACCTTTCGGATCATTTTTCAGGTCAAAGACAAGTTGCCCCCACCTGTTATATACCCTGAAATATTTAAACTCTTTTATGCCCACAGGGATGGGTTTTAGATAATCATTCAAACCATCCTGGTTTGGAGTAAAGCCAGAAGGCACATAAAATCTTACCTCTTTAAAAACTTTGACTAATTGTGTATCAACCGTCACGCATCCTGCCGCGGTTTCAATTGTAATGGTATACAGTTTGTCAGTCGTTCCGTTAAATGTAGGAACAAGGCTGCTTGTTGAACTTAAAAAAGAAGGAGGGCTCCATTCAACGCCAATACCAAAATCCCTGGCCTTTAATTGATGCGGATAGTTTACGACGGCATACTCCACGGGATAAGTAATACCCGGCCTTGGCACTTCGATGGCAACAGTTTTTTCTTCCGTTAATGCAACACAACCCATATCGTTATATAGAATAGCCCGGTAATTACCAGATTGATTTGGTCTATAACGAACCCGGTGTTGATTATTGATCGGGAAATTATCTTTCAACCATTGAATGCTATCCGTAGGATTTACATAGAATACAATACTGTCTCCACTGGTGATGCAGTAAGCCAATTTACCAACAACTCTTAACGTTGTATCTATGGTTGAGGCTTTCACGACAACAGTGTCGCGGTCAGCGCAGCCTCCACCTGCACTGCTTGTTGTCAATACATACGTTGTGGTTATGTTTGGTCCGGCCTGTGGATTAGCAATATTAGGGTCTGTAAGCCCTGTTGGAGGATCCCAATGATATGCCAGGCCGGGTTTCGGTATAACTCCAATCGGGACAAGATTGCCGTTACAAGAGAGCGTATCTTTTCCGGCATTTGAAATGACTGTTAATGTATCAATTAATTTGGCATAAAGTGTATCGAGACATCCATACCCATTATATGGTACTACCTGTACGGCAATAACGGTCCCAACAGGAGGAGGCGGATTAAATAGAATGTTTTGTGAATTACCGAGTACTTGAGAGAAGTTGTTATTAAACCATGTATAATTCTGATAACCAAAGGGGGCAGTTACATTTATGAAAGCATCATCGGGGCAGTAAGTAGCTCCGACAAACTCACTGCTGCATTCCGAATTTACATCTATATAAGCGTAGCCAAAATGGCGTGTGAATGTGCAATCTGCTGTTTTAAAGAAAAGACGAATCGTTTTACCAGCATTGTTATCGAGGTTTATACTTACGGCTGACCAATCTTTACACCAGACACTCGTAGTATCCTGCTGGGCGGGTGAAAGAAAAAATCCCGGCAACAGAGCGCCGCCATAAGGAATAAATGTGAATGATGAGCAGGAAAGAACCACATTATCCGTTACATTGGTTACTTCAATTTCTAACCTTGGTTGCTGAAAGATCTCGTGGTTTGGATCCTGGAAAACGACTGCATAATGATAAATAAGCGAGTAAATATTCTGGCCGGCGGGAATCGTAAATTCATAAGAAATTCCTTCGGCCTGACCGCCACCTGTATTATTTCCAAGTCTTATAGAATGTCCACTTCCGTTTGGACAGATAACAGGGAAACCACCAAAATAATCTACCTCCGAGGTTGGCGCGGAATACATAGTATGTTGATTAGACACAGGCCCTGATGGCGAAAGATAAATTGTATTTATCCCACCAGCTGCAGACACACTGCCGGTGTAACAAGTCCAGTGGTCAAAAGTTCCGGTTTCGAAATCAATATTTGGAGGGCATATTTGTGAATAAGACTGAAAAGTGAATAGGGAACCAAAAGTGAAGGGCATTAAAAATTGCACAGATAAAGATGAGAAACTCTTCTTCGTACCAGTTTCGCCGGGTATTTGCACAATTTTTAGATTGAGTACTAAAGATAAAACTTACTTAAGTAAAACGCTAGACTTTTCTGATAGGTTGCCAATAAAAAGCCATTCTAATGACTTAGTCGGTATCACCTGGTTTAAAAGCGTGCCTGAATTTTATTATTGATAGCACATAACAACATCTTCCGACAGTTATTAGTAGATTTGCTATATAAAAATTTAGAAATGAGATCCTTTTTTAGTTCTATAGTTTGTGTGTTATATTTCGGTACCGTCTTTGGTCAAAAAAGTGACCCCAAGGTATCTATACCTGATCCCAATAAAAAAATTATGGTTGTGGAAACGGCTTGCGGGGAGTGCCAGTTTAAACTCACTGGTAAGGGATGTGATCTTGCCGTACGAATAGACGGCAAAGCTTATTTTGTTGACGGAACTGACATAGACTCGCATGGTGATGCACATGCAAAAGATGGTTTTTGTAATGCGGTTAGAAAAGCAGAAGTGCAGGGTGAGATAGTAAATAATCGTTATAAAGTCACTTATTTTAAATTGCTAAGAGGCACTGAGAAAAAAGATCCGGTTGCCGATCAAAAAAATTAGCATCTTATTAAATTAAAAGCCTTGCTTCTTTTTTATAAACTATATTCATTGGCGGGAAAATTATCCCGATTGTATAATCAATAGTGTTAACGAAAATTGCTTTTCGTTAACTTCGCTGCCCAACATTCAACCTATGCCTGAACATTCCCATCAATTAGCTGCAATTCTTTTTGCAGACATAGTGAATTATACCGCTATGATGCAGGAAGACGAAAACACAGCATTGGAAAAGATCACACGTTTCCGGCATGTAATTGATATAATTGTTGAAGAGTTGGAAGGGAAGATCATTCAGTATTACGGAGATGGTTGCCTGGTTCTTTTTAACAGCGCCACAGATGCCGTTGAGTTCGCTAAGCTTTTACAAACTGATTTTAATGAAGAGCCAAAGGTGCCGGTGCGAATCGGTATTCACATGGGTGATGTGTTGGTCCGCGATGGAAATGTTTTTGGCGATGTTGTAAATATTGCTTCCCGTATCCAGGCGTTGTCACCTCCCGGTGGTATTTATGTTTCGGAGATGGTTTACAGGAATATTGCCAATAAAAAAGGGATGGATTCTGTTTTTATTAAGGAAGAATATTTAAAAAATGTAAAAACACC
>DASTZB010000116.1:0-2361 GCA_035764525.1 Chitinophagaceae bacterium
CGTAAATACCCCCAAGTCGTTCAAACAGCAATATATTTACTGGTATATTAATTGTTTTATAAGTAATAAAAATATTTATGAAACTACCCGCAATGTTATTAAAAGCAGGGCTCGCCAGCGCAGGTGCCGGCATCTATCTATACGTCAAGAAACTTTTTAAAACTGAAAAGAAAACAAAAAAAGAACCTGCTAAAAATTTAAAACAAACTAAGGCAGTTAAAAAAACAACGGCAAAACCGAGGCAAAAAAAATCACCTGTGATCGTAAATTAATATCAATGTGCTAAACATTGTTGTTACATTGTCTTTGCACGGTTCTTGTAATTATAGGATAGGGGTTGATCCCTGTCAATAGTTAAATCAATTTGTACCAAAGACAAACTACATGATCAGATCTTCGTTATTCGTTCTTATATGCTTATTACAAGCTGTTTGCACTATTGCGCAGCTTTCTCAAAGTGATGCTGTTGTCAAAAAGCAAAATGGTCTTGCTGAATACATCAGCGTGCCTTTTTCAACAAAATATAAAGCATCCGGATCCAAAGAATTTTTTTGGGGAAAACATTACCGCAAAGAATGGGGAACCATCGTAAGTTTCCCTGTATTGGATATGAAAACTTATAAAGGTGGATTGACCCCGGATAAAATGGGCGGCGGTCATCAATCTAAATCACTTCGGGTTATTGCCGGTGATGGCAAAGAATATGTGTTGCGGACAGTTGAAAAAGATCTTACTCCTTTAGTGCCTGAAAATTTAAGAGGAACAATGTTACACAAGCAAGCCAACGACCAGTTAAGCATGGTTCATCCATATGGCGCAATGATAATAGCCAGGCTATCTGAAAAGCTATCAATCTTTCATATGAATCCCCAAATATTTTTTGTTCCGAATACCGAAGCGTTAAAAGAGTTTCGTGATACGATCGGGGGAAAGCTTTGTTATTTTGAAGAAAGACCTACAGGGAAAGGATGGGAAAAAGATCCAATTGCAAATTATGCAGATGAAATTAAAAACTCAGAAGACATTCTGGAAAATTTTGCAAAGAGTACAAAATATAGGATGGACCAAAAAGAATTGTTGAAAGTCCGGTTGTTTGATATGATGATAAATGATTTTGACCGGCATGAGGATAACTGGAACTGGGCAAAATTTGAAAAGGATAGCATAACGCTTTATAAGGCTTTTGCAAAAGACAGGGACCAGGCACTATCAAAAGTTGATGGGTTACTTATGCATTTCATCGCGATGCCGTGGGCGTTGCGGCCACTGGAGAATATGACGAAGAAAGTAAAAGATGTGCTGGGAGAAAACTTTGCTGCAAGAAATCTTGACCGGCAATTTTTAAATCACCTTACAAAAGAAGAATGGCAACAAACCATTTCCAGCATTCAATCATCGCTTCCTGATGAGGCAATAAAAGAAGCAGTCGATGTAGTGTCACCTGAAGTAAATAAATATTCGGGAGATTTTTTGAAGGAAAAATTGATACAGCGAAGAGATAATCTCTCACAGTATGGAATGAAATATTATCGCAAGCTGAATAAATATGTGACCATAACCGGTTCCGCTAAAGACGAACATTTCAATATCGTTTTTTTACAAGATGCAATGTCTGTTACCGGAATGAGTGAAAAGAATGATACTTTTTATCATCGCATATTTTATCCTGACCAAACAAAAGAAATAAATATTTATGGACTTGAGAGTAAAGATAATTTCACATTCTCCGGCAATGCACGAAACAAATTTAAGGTTCGCATAATTGGCGGAGAGGAAACCGATACTTATATAAATGACAGGAAAACCGCTGGAAAAAAAGTTCTTATTTATGATGTACAGGATAGCATTTATGTAAATGCACACAATTATCGTATCAATCGGAATGAAGATACCTTATATCAATATCATAGAGACCGTACAAAATACGATTGGTTCATGCCATTTATCATTCCGGGTTATAACCCTGATGATGGGGTTTATTTTGGTCTGGGCATCAAGTATAGAAAACAAAAATGGGGCAAAGCACCATTTGGATGGGAACAGAGTCTCAAGATAGAAGCCACAACCGCATCAGGCTTTGTTGGGTTTGGTTATAAAGGCTTATTCAAACATGTTTTTGGCAAATGGGACCTGGATCTTATTGCAATGTACAGGGGACCAAAGTTTGTTTTTAATTATTATGGCGCCGGCAACGAAACTGAATTAATAGTAAAGGATAAAACTTTTTACAGAACAGGCTTAAAAGCATTATCGCTTAGCCCCGGCATCACCCGTGAAACACCACATGTATATGTTCGTTTTGGACTGAACTATGATGAAGTGCGGGTTTTAAATACACCGGGCAAATACATCAGTTCGGAT
>DASTZB010000117.1:0-8957 GCA_035764525.1 Chitinophagaceae bacterium
AATTTTGAAGTTTCAAATTCCTGGTAGCTCAATTCAGGATTAGCATGAAGATGATGACGTATCGCAATAAATTCTGCAGAATATTCTTTTGCCAGTTTTTTGATTTTATCCCTCATCCGGCAAAAATAACGATTGAAAAGGAGCTTTATAAAAAGTGATTAGTTACGGCTAACAGCCTCTGCTTCTTTGTCTTTATCGAGTTTTATCTCAATTGTATCATTCATGATAAAAACACCCTTGGGGAAATACTTTTGCAATCTTTCCTGGTACTCCTCGGCTTCTTTTCTGTCTTTAAAATTTCCAACTTTTAATTTAAAATAAGGTGCCTGGTAGAGAAGGTAAGATTTTAGTTCGGGGAAATAGGTGTACACCTTCGTTTTAGCCGCTGCGGCTTCTTCTCTGTTATTAGTATTGATCACCAGCAGGCGATAACCTTTACCTACACGTCTTGCTTCACGGCTTGTTTCTTCATTGATCTGTATTTGCTTTTTCACTAACAGATCGATCCTTGGATCTTTATGCACAATTACCGAAGGAGTGTCAACTGCTTTTCGCCAGGTTGTATCCTGCGAAAATGAATTAAGGGAGAAAAGAAAAGCCGCTATTAAAAAAATCCTGTTCATAAAATTCGTTGTGCAAAAATATAGCCAATATAGGTTCAATGGTTGAAGGGTTGAAATCGTTTAAAGTTTAACCTTAAACCATTAAACCTTTAAACGTTAGTAACCACCGCCTGATCCTGCTATATTTTCAACCGGGTGCCAGGTAGTTTTTATTTCCTGTGTGTCTAAAATGAAATAAGGGGATTGACCTTGCTCAATATTCCATTTTATTTTATCATAAAAGAAAATCCGTTTCATATTAGCTGCACCTTTTTCCTGCATCATCTTTTTTATTTCAGAATCATTTTCGCAGAAAATGGTTGCATTTAAATCCATATGATCAACAAACCATGTGGCCAATTCAGAAACCTTACCTGTTAAAATATTTACAACGCCGCCCGGCAGATCTGACGAATTTAAAACTTCTGCAAAAGTGACTGAGCAAAGAGGTTTTGTTTCGGATGCAAGCACAATGCAAGTATTGCCTCCAGCGATCACAGGGGCGATAACAGAAACCAATCCCAGCAACGAATCATTTTGCGGAGCGATTATGGAAACGACACCAGTTGGTTCTGGAACAGAAAAGTTAAAATGAGAGCTTGCAACAGGATTTACAGCACTGAAAAGTTGCTGATACTTATCACACCAGCCGGCATAATAAATAAGGCGATCAATTGCAAGATTTAATTCTTTTTCGGCTTTTCCTTTCGTTGAAGCCTGTTGGATCAACTCTTCAATAAATTGTACTTTTCTTCCCTCCAGCATTTCAGCCATGCGGTATAGAATTTGTCCGCGATTGAAAGCTGCCCTTGTACTCCAACTACCAAATGCACTTCTTGCTGCAACAACCGCATCACGAAAATCTTTTCTGGAGCTCAGGCAAACATTAGCTAATTTTTTACCATCAGCATTAGTTGGTTCGTAATATCTACCAGACTCAGTTCTGGGAAACTGTCCGCCGATATAAATTTTATAAGTTTTCAACACTTCCAATCGCTTTGAAGAAGTTTTTTTCTCCAAACCATTTTCACTAATGCTCAAAGAAGATTTTTTAATTTCTGTCTTACTCATTTTAGTTTCTATTTCTATTCAAAACAAAAAAATGTTTCATTCTAAGTCTCCCCTTTAGGGGGACAGGGGGTTTAGATTCAAATACGGCAACAATCCATGTAACCCACCTTCTCGTCCATATCCACTTTCTTTATAGCCACCGAAAGGAGAACTTGGATCAAACTTATTAAATGTATTTGCCCAAATAACTCCTGCTCTCATTCTTTTCGTCATATTAAAGATTTTAGAGCCTTTGTCTGTCCATACACCAGCACTTAATCCATAGGGCGAGTTATTTGCCTTTTCAATTACTTCATCATCCGTTCTGAAAGTAAGAATAGCCAATACCGGCCCGAAAATCTCTTCTTGTGCAATTCGATTACTCTGTGCCACATTTGTAAACAAAGTTGGTCTGCACCAAAAACCTTTACCCGGCAATTGGCAACTGCTTTGATACATTTCACTTCCTTCCGCTTCTCCAATTTTTATATACTTATGAATTGTTTCCAATTGTTGTTTTGAATTGATAGCGCCGATATCCGTATTCTTATCCATCGGGTCGCCAACGATCAACGATTCGATCCTGTCTTTCAATTTTCGTATCACTTCTTTTGCGACAGATTCCTGTACATACAAACGGGAACCTGCACAACAGACATGACCCTGGTTAAAATAAATTCCATTGACTACACCTTCAACAGCCTGGTCAATTGGTGCATCTTCAAAAATTATATTGGCAGCTTTGCCTCCTAATTCAAGCGTTGCTTTTTTATTTGTACCAGCAATTGCCTTTTGTATTATTTTTCCAACATCAGTTGATCCCGTAAATGCAATTTTATTTATGTCAGGATGATTAACGATGGCAGCACCGGTAGCACCTGCTCCGGTAATAATATTTACAACACCTGGCGGCAGATCTGCTTCCTGGATTATTTCAGCAAGCTTCAATGCAGTTAAAGAAGTTGTTTCAGCGGGCTTTAATATCACTGTATTTCCTGTAGCTAATGCGGGCGCAATCTTCCATGCCGCCATCAGCAATGGAAAATTCCAGGGAATGATCTGTCCTGCTACACCCAATGGTTCGGCAGCACGATTTGGAAAAGCATATTCTAATTTATCTGCCCAACCAGCGTAATAAAAGAAATGATTTGCGGCTGTCGGTACATCAAAGTCGCGGCTTTCACGGATCGGTTTACCACCGTTCAATGTTTCAATGATCGCCAGTTCCCTTGCTTTTTCCTGCACCATTCTTGCAATCCTGAAAATGTATTTTGCTCTTTCTTTTGCCGGCATTTTCTTCCAGACCTTCTCATAAGCTTTTCTTGCAGAGGAAACCGCTTTGTCAACATCAGCAACATTTGCTTCTGCTACTTCACTCAGCTTTTCTTCAGTTGCGGGATTAATGGTCTCAAAATATTTATTGCCCGATGGTTTCATCCATTCACCATTAATAAAAAGTTCATATTGCGACTTAATACTCGCCGCACTTTTACTTTCCGGCGCCGGGGCATATTGCCATGTATCAAACTTCAGTTTGATCGTATTGTTTTTCTTTTTCGAAATTGTTTTTGGCATGCAATGATTTTTTTTATGAGGTCAACCTGATTCCTTCTTGCCACTCCAGGCTATAGAATTTAAAATAATCGAATTGGCCTCCTTCAACGAAAAATTTGCTTCATTAATTAAGATCACGACACTCTGCATTTGGGAACAACCTTTTTCTTTTAATTCAATTAAAGCTTTTTGAAGGGACTCATTATTTCCTTCAACGTAGGATAATTTGAAATAATCAACCATCTCGGGTGTAACTTTAAAAAAATCCTCTATTTCCATTTCAATCAACAGAAAAATAATTTGCGGCCTGGTAAACTCCTGTTTTTTCTTTCATTATCTGCATCAATACGTCGTTAGCCAAACTACTGGCACCAAAACGAAACCAGTGGTTATTCATCCAATCTTCACCCAATGTTTCTTTTAGCATTACTAAGTAATGTAAAGCCAATTTTGATTTTGAAATCCCACCAGCCGGTTTCATACCTACCATTCTCCCTGTTTTGTAATAGTAGTCTCTTATAGCTTCCAGCATTACCAAAGTAACTGGCATTGTTGCAGCAGGTTGTATTTTCCCGGTAGATGTTTTAATAAAATCCGCGCCTGCGTGCATGGCAATATCGCTTGCCCGACGAACTTTATCCATCGTTCCCAGTTCACCGGTTTCTAAGATCACTTTTAATCTTGCATCGCCACATGCTTCTTTGATGGCTGCTATTTCATCAAACACAAAATTGTATTCACCTGAATGGAATTTGCCGCGACTAATAACCATGTCCACTTCATCGGCTCCTTGTTCAACTGCATATTTTGTATCACGGATCTTAACCTCTTTCGGCGCTTGTCCACTTGGAAATGCGGTGGCAACCGATGCGATATTAATTCCCGAATCACCCAATGCTTTTTTAGCCACTTTCACCATTGATGGATAAACACAAACCGCGGCAACGGTTGGTAATCCCGGCAATGCATCATGTAAATGCATTGCTTTATAACAAAGTTGTTTCACCTTACCGTCTGTATCTTTTCCTTCAAGTGTGGTAAGATCAATCATGTTGAGCACAAGCTTCAACCCATTCAACTTTGTTTCTTTCTTGATACTTCTTTTTGTAAAACGCGAAGCCCTCTCTTCTACACCCACCTGGTCGATTCGCGGAGACAAACTAAAATCAGGTATCGTAATTAATGATTTGAGGCCCGGCATATAGCAAAAATTGATTAAGCTCAAAGGTAACCAAAGTTTATAGGCCTGACAATGTCGGGTTTTTTTGAAAACTGGTAAAGATTTTCATGGTAAAAGACCTCTTATAAAGTCTTTCGTCACGTTTGCCTCAATTGTTATAAATTCGGCGTCCCTATTCGCAAGTTCTTTTAAAAAAAAACATCTTATTTCAAAAAACTAATCGCAATGAGAAAATCTCTGTTTATCTACAGGTTGGTTTTTGTGTTGGCATTATTCCCGGTCACATCTAATTTGTTAGGGCAGGCAACATTCCCCGAAAATGGAGTGGTTGATCCAAGACACGGCACTTATGCTTTCACAAACGCAACTATTGTTAAGGACGTAGCAACTACACTCAATAATGCTACTATGATAATTAAGGACGGAAAAATTATTTCCGTTGGTACTTCAGTAAAAGCTCCTGCAGGCGCTGTTGAAATTGACTGTAAAGGAAAATTTATTTACCCATCGTTTATTGATATTTATGCTGATTACGGAACAACACTTCCAACTCAGCAAGGCCAGGGTGCTGGCGGTCCCGGCGGCTTTTTTGGTGCACAGCAATTTACTTCGAATGCCAAAGGTGCTTATGGATGGAACCAGGCAATAAAGAGCGAAGCTGATGCATTTAAAGTTTTTGCAATTGATGACAATAAGGCAAAACCACTTCGTGAAGCAGGTTTCGGAACAGTGCTTAGCCATGTAAGAGATGGGATTGCGCGTGGTACTGGTACCGTTGTTACCCTCGCTAATTCAAAAGAAAATTTAGTGATGCTTAAAGAAAAAGCATCCGCACATTACTCATTTAATAAAGGCACTTCCACTCAAAGTTATCCAAGCTCAATGATGGGTAGTATTGCATTACTGCGTCAGTCATTCCTGGATGCACAATGGTATAAACAAAAACCAGCAGAAGAAGGAGTAAATATCAGCCTTGAGTCATGGAATAACAATCAATCTCTACCCCAAATTTTTGATGCCAATGACAAATGGAACTGTCTTCGTGCTGATAAAATAGGAGATGAGTTTGGTGTACAATATATTTTAAAAGGTGGGGGTAATGAATACCAGCGGATCAAGGAAATGAAAGCAAGTAACGCTTCATTTATTGTTTCATTGAATTTCCCACAGGCGCAGGATGTTGAGGATCCTAATGAAGCAAGATTTGTTTCGTTAAATGACATGAAGCATTGGGAAATGGCGCCTGCCAATGCTGCATATTTTGAAAAAGCAGGAATTAATTTTTGTATTACAACTGCTGATCTTAGAAACGTAACTCAGTTCTGGACAAATCTTCGTAAAGCGATGGATTATGGTTTAAGTGAAGGCAAAGCAATGGAAGCGTTGACAAAAACCCCTGCAACACTCCTTGGTATTTATGATCAGGTCGGGAGTCTTGATGAAGGTAAGATCGCCAATTTTATAATCACTAACGGGCCTGTGTTCAGTGAAAAATCAGTGATAATTCAAAACTGGATACAGGGGGAGAAATATTCTGTAAAAGAGGATGCATGGACAAATATCGCTGGTACTTATAAGCTTACGGTGAATAGTCCTGCCGGTGTTGAGAATTATACACTGGATGTAAAATCTAACAGTTCACTGAACATGTTTGGAAAGGATACCATGAGTACAAAATTTACTTACGATGGAAAGACTGTAAAGCTTAGCTATGCAACGATGGTCCGCCGGCAAAGAGGTGGCGGCGGTCCCGGCGGTGGTGGTGGCGGATTTGGTGGCGGTGGTTTTGGTGGAGGACAACAGGCTGTTCAATTGCCCGCAAGTGCAACAAGGCTATCGGGTTACAGTAGCGGAACTGAATGGAATGGTACAGGAACAGATTCTTTAGGAAATTCATTGACATGGACAGCTGCTTTAGAAAAAGCTGGTGAAGCAAAACCTGACACCGTAAAGAAAAAAGATCCCATTGCTCTTGGAAAAGTTTTATATCCTTTCGAGCCATTTGGTTTTGAAGAAGGCACTCAGCCAAAACAAGAAACTATCCTGATCAAGAATGCTACAATCTGGACAAATGAAAAAGAAGGCGTCCTTCAGAATAGTGATATCTTATTAAAAGATGGAAAGATCGCAGCAATTGGAAAGAATCTTCCCGAAGCTGGTGCAAAAGTGATTGATGGTACGGGTAAATATGTTTCTCCCGGTATCATTGACGAACACTCACATATTGCCGCTGCCTCAATTAATGAAGGTGCGCAAAGTGTAACATCTGAAGTTAGAATTACTGATAACCTGAATCCTGACGATATAAATATCTATCGTCAATTAAGTGGTGGTGTTACTTCATCACATATTCTTCATGGTTCTGCGAATGTCATTGGTGGGCAAACACAATTGATCAAACTTCGCTGGGGTGCTAATGCAGAAGATCTGAAATTTAAAGGAGCTGATGGGTTTATCAAATTTGCATTGGGCGAGAATGTAAAACGTTCTGCAGCTACACAAGGTAATGCCCGTTATCCTGATACAAGAATGGGTGTCGAGCAAGTGTTGATCGATGCATTCACCCGTGCAAAAGATTATAAGAAAGCATGGGCTGACTATAATGCTGCAAAAGAGAAAAAAACTCCAGGTCTTGTAATGCCTCGCCGTGATCTTGAATTAGATGCTCTTGTAGAGATATTAGATAAAAAGAGATTTATTACTTGTCACTCTTATGTGCAAAGTGAGATCACAGGTTTGATCGATGTTGCGGATAAAGTAGGATTTAAAGTAAATACGTTCACACATATTCTGGAAGGATATAAAGTGGCTGATAAAATGCTGAAGCATGGCTCTAATGCATCTACCTTCTCTGATTGGTGGGCATATAAAATGGAAGTGGAAGATGCGATCCCTTACAATGCAGCGATCATGCACAAAGTTGGTTTGAATGTCGCTATCAATTCTGATGATGCTGAAATGGCTCGTCGCCTGAACCAGGAAGCTGCTAAAACAATGAAGTATGGTGATCTTACAGAAGATGAGGCATTCAAAATGGTTACGTTGAACCCTGCAAAGATGTTGCATGTGGATGATAAAGTTGGAAGTTTGAAAGTTGGTAAAGACGCTGACGTGGTAGTTTGGAGTGATGATCCTTTAAGCATTTATGCAAAATCATTGTACACTATTGTTGATGGTACAATTTATTTTGACAGGGCAAAAGATGCGGAAATGCAAAAATGGGTGGACGCAGAAAGAACCCGCCTGATCAAAAAAATGAATGGCGAAAAGAGAAGCGGTGCACCGGTAATTCCTGCTGTACCAAGCTATCAACTTATATTTAATTGTAGCGATCATGGTCATAGTCATGGCTTACTCACTGTTGAAGGTGATAATATCGATAACCAATAAAATATTCAATAATGAAAAAAATATTTTTTTCAATCATATTAGGTGGTTTTTTCCTGGTAGCAGTTTCGCAGGAATCGGTAATGCCGGCGCCACCGCAAAAGGGTGTAATGTATGTTACAAATGCTAACATTCATGTTGGCAATGGAACAGTTATCAACAATGGAACTATCCAGATCAAAGATGGTAAAATTGAAAAAGTTGGTAACGATATCACGGTACCTGCAGGCGCAAAAGTTATTGATGCAAAAGGGAAGCAGGTTTATCCCGGTATTATTTTGCCAATAAGTAATCTTGGTCTTGTTGAAGTATCAGCAGTAAGAGCATCAACAGATGTAAGGGAGATTGGTGACATGAATCCAAACGTAAGATCGATCGTTGCTTATAATACCGATTCTAAAGTAATCAATACGCTCCGTTCCCAGGGAGTGTTGATGGCTAATATTGTTCCTCAGGGAAGTTTTCTTGCAGGTTCATCATCTGTTGTGCAATTGGATGCATGGAACTACCAGGATGCTGCGGTAAAAACTGATGCAGGTATGCATTTATATATGCCTTCATTAATGCCACGTCCGGATTTTAGCAGATTTGGTGGTGGTGGCGGCGGACGTTTCGGTCCGCAGCAAGGCAATAATTCTGACCCTGTAAAAGAGGGGTTAGCTAAAATTGAAGAATTAAAATCTTTCTTCACACAAGCAAAAGCTTATTTTGCCGAAGGCGCACATAAAGAAACAAACCTGAAGTTTGAAGCAGTAAAAGGGTTGTTTGATAAAAGCCAGAAGTTTTATGTACATGGAAATACAGTAAGACAAATGCTGATCGCTCTTGATTTTGTAAAACAATTCAATTTTGATGTTGTGATCGTAGGTGGCAGTGACAGCTGGCAGATCGCAGATCTTCTAAAGCAACATAATGTATCTGTTATATTGAATCAAATGCATAGTCTTCCAACTGCGGAGGATGATGATGTGGATCAGCCATATAAATCAGCTACGGCTTTACAAAAAGCAGGAGTTGTTTTTTCAATTTCTGATGATGATGCACAAACCCGTGGAAAAAATATTTTATTCAACGCAGGCACGGCTGCAACTTATGGTTTGTCAAAAGAAGAAGCATTACAAGCAATTACTTTAAATGCTGCAAAGATCATGGGTGTGGCTGATAAAGCAGGAAGTATTGAAGCA
>DASTZB010000118.1:0-6558 GCA_035764525.1 Chitinophagaceae bacterium
TGAATTTGTCCCGGCAGGTCCGATAAGAAACTTAATGTGACAGGTGTTTCAGTACGGTTAGACTGACAATAGGTGGGACTCATAACTGTTATATCAGTGGTGTCTAAGTCTGTTCCATTATTGTTCCAGACTTTTATCTCAAAGGAATAAACACCGGCAGTATTAATGTTATTAACAGTACATTCTTTTTGTCCAGGATTTGGAATAGAGCTATTCCTTGGACCAGCAATCTGTCTCCACGCAAATTGCAACGCCATCCCGCTTGGGTCATACGATCCTGATCCATTTAATACAGCCGATGGATACTGGTTAAGAATAGTTATCGTTTGATCGGGGCCAGCATTTGCAACAGGAGGTTTATTATAACCGCCTCCACCAGTTCCGGCTCCACTACCAGGTCCCGTTCCACCTCCGCTTACACCTACAGCTTCGTTTGGTGATTTTTTACAACCAGTATTTTGTGTTAACGATAGCATGAGTATAGCCATCATTAACAGATTAAAATTTTTCATACAAGAGTTTTAATATCTATGGAATCGAAATAAAACTACAGAGTCATATGGATTAGTTTTAAGATTTGCGATGAAGTAAAAATTACCAGGGTCAGAAATTTAATTACCTGCGATAAATGATTATTCAGACTTTGGTATCCTTTGGTATATCAAACAATTTTAATGCACCACAACAATGCTTCCTGCCAACCCCCCATTTGACAGTGGTATCGCCCGGCCATTTTTCCAGTATTTAGCTGTACACGTAAACGATGGAAAATTGATTTCAAACCCTGCTACATATACATCGCTCCCAAAAACGGCAACAGATGTTGCAAAGCCTTCTGAACCTGATGTAAGCGAAACTTCCTGGCCGTTTTTCCAATATTTAGCTATTGAGTTCCCTTGTCCCTGGTGATAATATCCTGCGACATACACATCGCTGCCAACGACTGCAATGGAAGTTGCATTGCCCTGAGAAAGTGACACACTTTGTCCATTTTTCCAGTATTTAGCCATACCGTTTTCATAGCCGGCCACATATACATCGTTGCCGACAACAGTAATGGAATTTGCCCAGGCATCAGATGATCCATTTGTTAGCAAAACCGCGACACCATTTTTCCAATATTTCGCTATATAATTGCTATAAGCAGTAGAATTCACTGCTTCCTGTCCAGCTACATAGACATCACTTCCGCTAACCATGATACAATTTGCATATGCCTCTCTGGTGCCATCAGTGAGAGATACCGCCTGGCCGTTTTTCCAATATTTTGCTACCGCTACAGCTCCAGACCCCGAAGGTTCCCATTTCCAACCTGCAACATACACATCGCTACCGGCAGCGGTAATAGAGGTAGCGCCAGCAGCATCTCCGAGTGATATAGCCTGTCCGTTTTTCCAATATTTGGCCGCGTAATCATTCCACATGAGTTCGTTTCTCGTACCTGCCACGTATATGTCGTTGCCAACAACGGCAATGGATGTTCCTGCAACGCCATAAGATATGTTATCAAGTGGTATCACCTGGCCGTTTTTCCAATAGACAGGCAAATTATTTTCCATTCCGGCCACATAGATATCTACCGATGAATTATTTGTTTCCGGATTTACCGTTACTTGCACAGTGTCTTTATTATTTAATCCACCTGCATCAATAACTTTTAATTCAAATTCATAAACTCCCTGCACAAGATTGGTCGCTTGTGTTTGTAAAGCACTTGCATTTGAGAAAATACAGGATGATGGTCCTGAAATTTTTTTCCACTCATAATTTGTAATATTGTTATCCGGATCAGTTGAAGCGCTGCCATCGAGATTTACTGTGTTTGTTGGGAGAGTAATTGTTTGATCTGCCCCTGCCTTGGCAACGGGTGGATGGTTTGTAGTTATAACCCCACTAACGCCGTTGATACATCCTTCACAGGATTCTTCTTTCTTGCAGGAAAGAAAACTTATTGCACTTGGAACTGATATTATGAATAAATAAAAGGCAATCTTTTTCATAACAAAAGATTTATTTTTTTACACCGGGGCCGGGATGTTCCGCTGTTTTCAATAGAGGCAGAAGTGATATAAAAATTAGCAGGAGCAGGTTCAAACGTCTGTTTATTATTTAGTCTTCTTTAATGTTCTGTAAAAAACCTTTACTAAGTTCAGTCAATTGACACAAAAAGTCAATACCTTTTTTGGGTGATTATATTAAAATTGGCCAATTGTTTTGCAATAATCTTCTACTCATGCTCTTTAGGATTTAGTCAGACTAATTGATTTTTATTTTTTTATTTAATAAACCAGTTTTATGTCAGGCGTATCGGTTTCATAATTATTTGAGTATATAACCAAATTGCCATCTAAAAAAGAAAAAGTGTACCATGAATATGAATTAAAATCATCCATTATCAATTCCTCCCAATTGGTGGAAATGTCTTTTTTAATATAAACTCTAAATACACTGCCGGCTGGCATGTATTGATAAATATTATTGATGGTTATTGTCGACCACCATGCGTCCAGTGCCCAAGCTTGATTTGTAAAATAAACTTCATTCGGAGTACCTGATATTTGGCCAACTATAACAGTGCATGTATCCTTGTCTGTAAATCCAGCAGCATCCTGAACAAACAATTCAAATTGATAAACTCCAATTTGCAGATTACTGACTTTTGTTAATAGCGAATCAGGATGTTCAATAAGAAATGATGATGGGCCTGAGATCTTACTCCATAAAATTGTTTGGATATTATTTTCCAAATCCTGAGCCACACCATTTAAAGTACAAAAGCTTACCGGATCAAAAACAAATTTGTCTGTACCTGCATTGCAATTTGGTGCAGTATTAGGTGTCGCTCCTCCTCCTCCGACATCTTCGACACCTTCGCCTTGACAGGTATCACATACTCCTGGACAGGTATCACAAACTTTTGTGCATCCATTATTTATCATCAGCAATATTGCAATTGCTAGCAATGGTAACAAGTTAATAGGTCTCATGATTAAGAGTTTTTAGGTTAATTGGCTTCTAATTTTTTTTTAATCATATCAATGAAATTTTCTTTGATGTCTTTCAAATCTTTTTCTTCGTTAAACTTTTTAAGTTCATTCAAAATCATTCCCCGCTTTCCCGGAAATTATGATTGAAAACATAGCTTCCAATGTTTCTTCCCATTTCTTCACCATCCAGCACGGCCTTTCTAAAATACCAGCCTGCGTAAATTTTGCTTAATGAATTATCTCTTACCGCCTGTACAATGCTTGAGTAATGAAGTGTAACTTCAGGCAGCATGGCACTTGTGAAATCAATGGATATTTCATCTGATCCAAAAAATGATTGCAATATTGCCGTAATGGCGCCGCCATCAATAGCGAAGCTTGATGGATATTCAGGCACAGTTGGCGTATAAACATGCATGAGTGGGTTGGTGCTTGCCAATGCAATAACTCCTGGCAACCAGGCCGCATCACCAATGGTGTTGGGGTTTCCATCATCATCTCCAAGTCGGATAGCAGTTTCCGGTCTCCAGTAATAAAAGTGATATTTTGCTTCCATTGAGGAATTGATGCCGTCAGCCATTGCCGTATGTATCAGGGCAAACAACCGGGCTGTTTTCCAAGCATCCATTTTTTTTGTTGCAATAATATTTCGTACAAAATTGTTCCATACCATGGGCTTCCTGATATCAGACCAGAATTTGGCCAGCGTTTCTTCTTCTGCAGTTCTGGTAGAACCAACTCTTGCTCCCTTTTGTTTGGCTTCATTGTAGTCATTCAGATATTCAAGTGAATTAACAGGATAAGGACCGGCTGGCCTGAACTGGTTGTTGCTCTGTAGTACAAACGGTTTTACAACCGTGCCCCAGTTAGGAGTTGCTTTTGTATGCGGAAGGTTAAGCACGGGGTCTGAAGATGGAAGAGTAGAGCGGTATTCACCCGGGTCATCACCATCAACAGGAAAGATGGATGAAAGTATGACCTGAGAAAACCCATCATTGGCACGGTTTGCAATAATGGCATCGGCAGCCTTCTTACCGAGTGTCTTACCAAGTTCTTTACTTTCACCATCGGGAACGGTGGCTAAACTTTCGGCGTACCATGTATCAATAGGAAAATTTCCCTGCTGGTTCAATCCTTTAATAGCCCAATAAGCTGAGCTGGCCACAGCAGCATCGGGATTGGCAAATTGTTCTCTGTCATTCAGCGCAAAGCGTTCATACTTTGGTTTGATGTTATTTAGTGCATCATACACCGCAATTTGGATGATAGCAAAATAACGGGTGCGGGCAGCGTCATTCCTGGGTCCTGCAAAAACAGTAATCATTTTTTGATTCCAGTACATTACCATCTCGTTTTCTGCAAAACCTGGATCATCAGGCCTGTTTCCATTTGCAGCGGTTGCTTCTTCTGAAACTGAAGTGTCATGGGTAGTTTCCTTTAGACAAGAGAAGTTTAATACTGTAAGGAATACAAGCACCTTTGCAGCCAGTGAAATTTTAACTGTTTTCATAATTTAATTTTTAGTGCATGGGATAATAAAATCAATGCGTATTAAAACTACTTATCGGGAAATGATGGTTTGAAATAAAGCGGCAGGACAAAATCATAAACTGACAGAAAAGGAAAAATCTGCGACTGAGATTTTTTTGTCACAGGAAAAATTTATCAGACTGACTAAGAAACCTACTTTTATAAGCTAATAATACCTGCTTATTGGGTTGGATAAAAATTCTCCGGTTCAGCATAAATGTAATGGTGTGTTTAGTCGCAGACAAAACGTTCTTGTCGCAGGATGCGGAACAATGGTCTCATTTTACCACAAGTTTTTCATGATACTGCCTAAAAAATCTAATTTTAGTAGAAGACAAAATGAATTTTCAGGCCTTTATATTCTCAGAGAGAAAAAGCGACAAGATCAAACGCCACCTTTTGTTTTGGTTTTGTTATTGGATTTATTTTACATTATTACATGCAGCTAATTCTGGAGGGAAACCTGAAATACAATATTTCCGCAATATTCCTTTTTCAACGATAGAAGCTCTTTGCCTTCTTATACCACAAGTTTTTCTGGCCTATTCTATGCTTGGTTTTGTATTGCCAAAATTTTTATTGAAGAATCGCTATCTTCTTTCTTTTGCTTGGTTTCTTTTTTTCGCCATTGCCACGACCTTTTTGTGTTATGTTATGTATGTGATGATAGCTCCGGTACTGATGCAATCGTTGCTGCCCGAAAGATTTATCGTTCGCAATCCGCGGTCAATTGTTCAACATTTTTTTGTTACTGTCATGGTAAGCGGCAAAGGTTCGTTGGTAGCTACAGGCGCTGTATGCAGCATCAAACTTATGAAGCACTGGCATCTAAAAGAAAAAAGAAACCTGCAGCTTTTGAAAGAAAATGCAGAGTCGCAATTAAAATTGCTTATTGCCCAGGTGCATCCCCATTTTTTATTCAATACACTTAATAATATTTATTCACAGACACAAACTGAATCTTCCAAAGGATCAAAGATGATCATGCAGCTTTCAGATCTGCTGCGCTATATTTTAAGTGAAGGAAATAAAACATTGGTGCCGCTAAACAAGGAACTGCAAATGTTGGCAGATTATATTAATCTTGAAAAAGTGAGATATGGGAACAAATTGGATTTACATGTGTCTGTGCCCGGCAACACTGGCAACCTGCAGATCACACCACTTTTATTATTGCCATTTATAGAAAATTGTTTTAAGCATGGCGCCAGCAAATTTCTTACACATCCCTGGATCAATCTGAAAATAGAATTAAAGGGAACAACAGTGTTCATGAAGTTGATGAATGGTAAGGATACAAACCTGAAAGAAGAGCCTCTGAAACTGGGAACCGGGATCGAGAATGCAAGGAAGAGACTGGAGTTTTTGTACAAGGATAAACACGAATTGCGAATCACTGATGAGCCAGAGGTGTTTGTTGTAAACCTGAAACTTGAATTGACAGAAAGAGAAAGCGAACATGAAACTAAATCAGCGAAAGAATTAATGCCAGCTATTGATTATGCATAACGAAGATAAAACAATTAAATGCCTGATTGTAGATGATGAGCCTATGGCAAGGGATATCATCCGGCGGTATATTGAAAAAATTCCAACATTGATGCTGGCTGGCGAATGCGGTAATGCGATTGACGCAATGGTTTTTTTGCATAATGAATCTATTGACCTGATCTTTCTCGATATCAAGATGCCGCATCTTACAGGTACTGAATTTGTAAAATCATTGCGAAATATTCCTAAGGTCATTTTTACAACTGCTTACAAAGAATATGCGCTAGAGGGTTTTGAACTCGACGTAATAGACTATCTTCTAAAGCCTATCCGCTTTGATCGTTTTTTGCGGGCGGTGAATAAAGCTTTTCCTCAAAAGAAAGAGGAGCTGACACGTAATGGTAACACAATTGTGGTACCGCATAAAAAGATCAGTTCAGGATTTATTTATCTGAAATCTGATCGCAAAATGATCAAAGTAATGCTGGATGATATATTGTATATTGAAAGTGCAAGGGACTACCTGAAAGTGTACACGCAAAATGGGTCG
>DASTZB010000119.1:0-5042 GCA_035764525.1 Chitinophagaceae bacterium
CTTTTGCAGAGTAAAAATATTTTTCTCCAGGAGGATGTTTAACAGACGTATCTATTTTTATTAACTCGCCCAATTCAAATATTTCAAAATCTTCTTCAAAATATTTCATCTCTTTCACCTTATTGCCATTGATGTCATATATAAGACTGCCGCCATCAAAAATAATTTCAGTATGCGAACCGATGGCATTGCAATAAAGCATTGGCAGTTTATATTTTAACGTATGTGCCTTAATAATACTGTTACGAACAATATCCTGCGCATAATTATAAGGAGAAGCGGAAAGATTGATCATTACATCAGGTTTGTAAGTCATCAATTTTTCCATTGGCGTGATGCGATACAACGGGTTATCGCCCATGTTCCAAATGTCTTCACAAATTGTTACTGCTAATTTTTTTCCTTTAAACTCCAACACTTTCCAATCATAAGCCGGTTCAAAATATCGGTACTCATCGAACACATCATAGTTTGGTAATAGAGTCTTATGTATCTCACCTTTTATTTCTTTTTCATAAAGAAGAAAAACGGCATTGAAAAGGTCTTTACCTTCTTTTTGAGGATTGCGGGCCGGCGAACCGATCAAGACGCCAATTGTATCAGCATGTTGTTTTATCCGATCGATCGCTTCGTAACATTTAATGATGAAATCAGGAAATTCAAGAAAATCACCGGGAGCATAGCCGCAAACGCATAGTTCAGAAAACACAATAAGGTCAGCGCCTTGCTCTTTGGCCTTGTTTATTCCTTCAATGATCGTGCGGGTGTTATCTTCAAAATTGCCAATATGGTAGTTCTGTTGCGCTAAGGCGATCTTCATAGTACAAATTTACGACCCCAGTCACTAAAGAGGTTAAAATTTTCTTTCCTTTATCTTCGCATGCAACACACAATAACAACTGACGTTAATCATTGCTATGAAAATCCTCACCTCATTTTTTTTGATCATTTTCTTTTTTATTGGCTGCACGAACGATAAAGGTCCGGACGTATCAAACATAAAAGTTGATATTCCAATTGAAAGATTCGATAAAAGTTTTTTCGCTCTTGATACAAATAATATAGCCACTGGTTTAAAAGAATTAATGCAAAGCTACCCGGATTTCTATACAGATTTTATGCAACAAATTCTTGGAGTTTCTGGATCCGATTCTAATAAGGTTACCCATGATGTTTCTAAGATATTTATCCGCGGCTATTCATCAATGTATCAAAATTTAAGTAAACAGTACAGCGATGTTAATTGGTTACAAAAGGATATTCAAAAGGCCTTTCAATATGTGAAATATTACTTTCCTGAGTATAAAACGTCGAAAATAGTTTTATTTATGGGCCCCTTTGATGCGCCGGGTGTGGCATTAACTGGATCAGGTATTGCGATAGGTCTTCATCAATTTGGTGGCAAAGATTTTCCTGCTTATCAAAGCATGGAAGCTCAGCAACTTTTTCCTGCTTATATCTCAAGAAGATTTGAATCGCAATACATAGTTGTTAATTGTATGAAGGCTGTAATTGAAGATATTTATCCTGACAAAAGTGGCACCAAAGGATTGGTAGAACAAATGATCGAAAAAGGAAAGCAATGGTGGCTGTTAGATAAATTTTTGCCGGCGACACCTGATTCTCTTAAAACCGGATTTACAAAACAGCAATTAAGTTGGTGTGAAGCAAATGAAGGAATGATCTGGAATGATATTATTACCACTCAAAAAGATCTTTATACTAAAGACCCGATGTCAATACAAAATTATCTTGGTGAAGCTCCATATACTCAATCTTTAGGTCCGTCTTCTCCTGGTAATACCGGCCAATGGATTGGCTGGCAAATTGTAAAAACATTTGCAGACAAAAATTCATCAATGAGTGTGCCTGATGTTTTAAAAACCGATGCCAGGAAAATTTTGGAGGAAGCGAGATATAAGCCGAAGTAATTAATTGTTCTTAAAAGGAACAAACATTTCAAAGGCCGGAATATTTACATCAAAGAATTTTTTGTTATTGAGATTTTCCATTTGATAAGTGCCATGCATTCTTCCCATTTCAGTTCGCAAATTACATCCGCTTACATATTGATATTTTTCACCTGGAGATAAAACAGGCTGTACTCCTACAACACCTTCGCCTTCCACTTCCCGGGTGGATCCAGTGCTGTCAAATATATACCAATGCCTGCGATGAAGTTTTACCGGGAATGAGTTGTGATTTTCAATAGCGATGCGGTAAGCAAACATATATTCCGACTGCATCGGATTGCTATAGTCCTGCTGGTAGAACGTTTCTACACTCACTTCCACACCCTCTGAGATCAAGCTTACCATCGGGTTCATTTTTGGTAAAAGTAAATAAAATAATATTCATCTTATTCGCTATTTAATTCACAGGAGATATAGTAGTTATCCTAATTTTGCGCCACAAATGTGACCTTAAAAAAAGTATTTTCAGAATATGACAATAGCTGTAGCAAAAGGAGATGGGATCGGACCCGAAATAATGGAAGCCGTATTGAGAATCTTTAAAGCAAATAATGCTCCATTAGAATATGAATATGTCGATATGGGCAAATGGGTTTTTGACAAAGGTTTTTCAAATGGTATGACGCCAGAGGCCAAACAAACGATAGAAAATCTCGGCATCTTGTTTAAAGGTCCGATGGAAACCCCAAAAGGCAAAGGAGTAAAAAGTGTAAATGTTACTGCACGTAAAACCTGGAACACATATGCTAATAAGAGAGTTTTTCAAACATTACATGGAGTTGATACCGTTTTCAGTAAAGCCGGGATTCCTATTGATATAACTGTTGTAAGAGAAAATATTGAAGATACCTATGGCGGAGTGGAGCATATGCTTACACATGATGTAGCATTGAGCCGTCGGTTTATTACAAGGCCAGGCAGCCTGCAAGTAATTCGTTATGCTTTCGAAATGGCGAAAAAGAAAAACGCTAGACGTATAACATGCAGTCACAAAGCAAATATCATGAAGATCACGGATGGGCTCTTTCTTGAATGTTTTTATGAAGTGGCAAAAGAATATCCGCAATTAAAGGCTGATGATATTATTGTAGATGATCTCTGCATGAAATTGGTAACAAGACCAGATACGTTTGATGTAGTAGTATTAACTAATTTGCAAGGAGACATTGTTTCAGATCTCTGTGCTGGTCTTGTTGGAGGTTTGGGTTTTGCACCCTCAGCAAATATTGGTGACCATATCTGCATTTTCGAAGCAGTACACGGCACGGCGCCGGATATTGCAGGGAAGAATATTGCAAATCCAACTGCACTTCTGCTCAGTGGTATTACAATGCTTCGCCATCTTGGTATGATGGAGAATGCGGCCGTCATTGAAAATGCACTATTGTATACTTTAGAAAACGGAGTGCATACAGGAGATTTCGGCGATAAATCCATCCCTTCAGTAAACACTACTCAATTTGCCGACGCTATCATTAATAATTTTGGAAAAGAACCTACTGTAGGTGCAAAGCCAATGTTGCCAAACATGCAGGCTACACCTACACATTTTAAGCTTGAAAAAAACCCAATGCTTGTTTCAGAAGAAATGAAGGAAGAAAAAATCATCGGCGTCGATATGTTTATAGAAAGCGAAGAACAACCATTGGTGATAGCAAAAAAATGTGAACGTCATGCAGGAGTGAAATTCAAATTGGTTAGTATCAGTAATCGTGGTACACAAGTATGGCCTACCGGTTCAGTGTTTACCAATCTTGTCAATCAATATAATGCCCGTTTTGAATCACTTGATGGAGAACCGCTTTTTCAACAGGATGTAATTGGTCTCTATGTAAGTCTTAGTGGAAATTTTAAAATATGTTCTTTCGAACTTCTGAATATGTGGGGAGATAAAAGAGCTTATTCACTGGCGCAGGGTCAGTAATTACTTTAAAATAATTGGATGCAATTCTCAGGCAGTGTGTCTTTTCAGATCTATATTGATCAGTTTTCCTTCCAATACATTAGCAAGCTCTACTACTGCTTTGTTCTCATTTTTCCTTGCATTCTTTGTATGCGTTGGGTAAAGAGAAACGCCAGTGTAAATGTTATAATGTAGCGTAAGAGAATTACCGTGGAAATTGAAATCCCAGTCAATACTGTCGAAATCATCTTCCTTGCGGCGAAAATCAATATGAAAATCTTTGCTGAGAATATCGGCAACCTGGTAGAATCGTTTCAGACCACCGTCATCATCAAGAATGGCTTCCGTGCAGCCAAGGGCAATTCGTAGGGTAAGGCTCATAGTTTACGTTTTAGGTTTAGAAAAGGATATTGGTGACAGGTTTAAAATCTCTATTTATACTAAGACTTAAACTTCTTCGCTTTTCTTGCTGCTTTTTCTGCCTCAGGATCGCCGTTCGCTAATTTCTCTGCACCTACATTTCGGCCATCTGTTTTGCAGCCGTATTTTGGCTTAAAAATGTTTCCCCAAACCTTACAAGATGAAAGCATCAGCATCAGACCAACACATAATAAGAGAGTTCTTACGGCTTTCATGGATTGTTTTTTGTATAACGAATTTACGCAGGAAAAATTGCATTTACCAGAGTAAATGTACGAGCAGCAAGGGTTTCAGAGGTTTCTTTAAGGATTAAATCATCCATTTTTTGCACCTTTTTCCACTCTGAACCAATCTGCATAGCGGACATAATTATTAGCGATTCTGTCGATCTCGCCACTGATCATTTCCTGGGGAATATCTTTCACTTTTTTTGCTGGCACACCTGCATAAATGCTGCCCGCTTCACAATTTGTTCCTTCAAGTACAACCGCACCAGCCGCAATAATGGTATTGCTGTTTACAATCGCACCATCCATTACAATCGCACCCATACCAATTAATACATTATCATGAATGGTGCATCCGTGTACAATAGCATTATGCCCGATCGAGACATTATTGCCTATCGTTGTTCCGAATTTTTTATAAGTACAATGAATGCAGGCACCATCCTGCACATTCACTTTATTACCCATTCTTATAAAATTTACATCGCCTCTTACAACAGTATTAAACCAAATGCTGCA
>DASTZB010000120.1:0-2019 GCA_035764525.1 Chitinophagaceae bacterium
TGTTCAACCTAACGGTACATTTAAAGCAAAAAGGAAATAGGACCACGATTGATCAGATTAAAAAGGATTATGAGCAAAAAACATTTATTGATCTCCTGTCTTATTGCAGGGCTTGTTTTGATCTCCTGCACTCAAAAAGAAAAATATGATCTCATCATCCGGAATGGATTGATTTATGATGGCAATGGAAGTGAGCCTTTCAAAGGAGATATTGGAATAAATGCGGATACGATCGCATTCATTGGTGATCTCTCAAGTGCTTCTGCAAAAAAAGAAATTGATGCAAAAGAAAAAGCTGTAGCTCCGGGTTTTATTGATACACATAGTCATCATGCCGGCAACTTATTTAAGCACCGTGATTTTATAGCTGCCGTCAGCCAGGGAATAACAACGATCATTATTGGGCAAGATGGTGGTTCCTATTTTCCTCTTTCAAAATTTTATAGAGAGTTAGCAGATACACCTGTAGCTGTGAACATTGCTTCTTATAGTGGACATAATACCTTACGTGATTCCATTTTAGGAAAAGATTTTAAACGTTTTGCTACCCAACAGGAAATTGATAAAATGAAATCGTTACTGCAGCAAGATATGGAAGCAGGTGCACTTGGTTTTTCGACTGGTTTAGAATATGACCCCGGAATTTATTCAAACAATGATGAGGTTTTGCAACTCGCAAAAGTTATGGGACCGTATGGCGGACGTTATATCAGTCATATCCGCAGTGAAGACCGTTATTTCTGGAAAGCCATCGATGAAATAATTACGATTGCCAAAGAAGCAAAAATTCCTGTACAAGTAAGTCATATAAAATTAGCAATGCATAATATTTGGGGTAAAGCCGATAGCTTACTTGCTTTATTCGATGATGCAAGAAAAAATGGCATTGATATTACTGCTGATATTTATCCCTATGCCTTTTGGAATTCAACTATCAAAGTTTTATTTCCTGGTAGAAATTTTGCTGACGAAAAAGAAGCAGAACTGATCTTGAAAGAGATCACTTTACCAAATGATATTATTCTTGGCTCTTATGAAGTGAAACCTGAATACGCCGGAAAAAGTTTAGCAGAAATCGCCAGGCTTGAAAATAAAACTCCGGCCCGCATGCTGGTTGAATTGATCGCAAGAATTGATGAATGGGAAAAGAAAAACAATCGTGAATGCGAGGAGAATATCATGGCCACATCAATGAGTGAAGCAGATATAAAAAAATTGATGCAGTGGCCTCATACAAATATTTGTTCCGATGGTTCATCAGCAGGAACACATCCAAGAGGTTACGGAGCCTTTACAAGAGTGCTTGGTAATTATGTAAATAAAGAGAAAGCTTTAAGTATGGAGCAAGCTATTTATAAAATGACTGGCTTATCTGCCCAACAGATCGGACTCAAAAAAAGAGGGCTGATAAAAACTGGTTATTATGCTGACATAGTTATTTTTAATACAAAAACGGTAAGCGATGAAGCAACCGTTGCCGAGCCCCATAAACTTTCTGAAGGAATTGAAAAAGTTTGGGTAAACGGAACTATTGTTTTTGAAAATAAAAAAACCACAGAACTTTATCCGGGTAAGATAATTAAGCGTCAATAAAAAACTAAACTACTCATCATGCGTCGCACACCACTACTAATTGCATTCGTTGCAATCCTTTTTTCCTGTAATCAAAAACAAACGGAATACGATACTATCATCCGCAATGGAATGATCTATGATGGCAATGGCGGAGAGCCATACAAAGGAGATATTGGTATAAATGCTGACACCATTGCATTTATTGGTGATCTTTCGAAAGCCACCGCAAAAAACGAAGTGGATGCGAAGGGTAATGCCGTTGCTCCTGGTTTTATAAATATGATGGGACATTCAGAAGAAAGCCTGATCCAGGATGGCAGAGGACAAAGCGATATAAAACAGGGGGTGACAACAGAAATATTTACCGAATTCAGTATGGGCCCATTGAATGCAAAAATGAAAATGCAGCAGAAAGAAGGACAAGGGGATATAAAGTATGATGTG
>DASTZB010000121.1:0-6572 GCA_035764525.1 Chitinophagaceae bacterium
TAATTCATAAGTTGGATTAAATGTGGTAACTGCATCAAAACATTCCTGTGCAGGTATCAATCCTTTTCCGAGATTGTATTTTTTTGTTTTGGGGTCATAAGATGGAAATGAAGCCATGAAATCAGCAGTTGCAAACAAAAGGTCTTTGTATTTATTTAAAATTTCCTTTGTTGGTTTACTGCGATAAAGCATTTCAACCATGTAAATAAAATGCGGTTGCTGCCAGATAAGAAATGCACCAACCGATGAAGGTGATTCATCTCCTTCATTGTCGGTCATCTTTTGCCAGCGTAATCCATCAAACCCTTGTCGCTTTGCAATCAGCTTTGCTTTCTCTGCAACTTTAAAATACCAATCCAAACTTCTTTCCATCAGTTCAGGTCTTCCCCATTGTGCAAAATGGACTGCATGCCACCAATGCATTTCGAGATGTGGTTTGCCATACCAACTATTATAAGTTAATCCTGTTTCCTGTGGAGGATAGTTTGATGAACATTGAATTTTTGTAAGATATTGTGACAACACAACTCTTCGTTCTATTTCAAATGCTCTTGGGTCTTTTACTGCTGAAAAATCAACAGCGCCGCCACTTTGCCAGAATTTTTTCCAGGCATCAGCGCTATTCTTACTTATAGCTTTAAACCCAGTGACCATTGATAAGGCTTTTTTGCCTTCAAATAGACAAGTCAGTTCATAACTATTATTTTTTACCGATTGTGGAGCTATCAAAAAATAATGTTTCTCTTTTTCTTTAAACTCAGATCTATCCGACCAATACAAACTGACCTTATAATTAAAATTGTCAAGAACTCTTTTAATAAAAGCACTATTCTGACCAAAGCTTGCAACAGACGAGTGGGCAACATCATTATTCCAGTTATTCCCAACATCTTTAAATTGTCCAGTTGGATAAGGAAACCGAATGCGGATAGCGATCTTTTCTTCATTAAGCAAAGGAGATACAATTCTAAATGCAACGACATCATCCTGTTGATCACAGGCAGTATTTACTTTCACCGGAACATCTTCAACAGTAAAAGAACTCGTGATGATCCCAGTCCACAGATCCAATTCCTGGTTGATATTTTTTATATCATTAATGGTAGCAAGCGAGCCATTTTTCAATTTTATTTCCAAACCAATATTTCCTAATTGCAATCGATGCGGATTAACACGAAAATACTCAACAGCCTTCCTTGCTCTTTCAGGCTCTTTTGGCTGCACCGTATAAGATATCTTTCTTCCTTCAAGTTCATACACTTTTTGTGCTTCTTCAATTTTCAGGTTTTCAATGTTGGGAAAACTATGCCAGCCCCAAACTGATTCTGTACCTAAGGGCACCCCATTTGCATAAGCTTCAGGAAAACTTTGCATACCTGTGGCATCAACGGTAAAAGCAAAATTTCCATTGCCAACAGTAAGCGAAGAAAGCGAATCGATCTTATTGATGTGAACATTATGGCGTTGAACTACACTCTGTCTATTGATAAATTGTGCATATGAATTATCAAATACCTGGAGACATAGAATGACTATAACAATATTTTTTTTCATTATTGCCTATTATTACGAACGATACCTTCCTTCACCAGGGCATTATATTCGACACAAGCTTGTATAAAAGGACCAATTGCTTTCAGATCATCATCTCTTTTTGGTTCGCTTACATAATACTCATAACTCCCATCGCGATAAGGATTACCGCCCAGCCCAGCGCCTGATATTGCCTGCGTATAATGTATTTGACCAATACTATCTTTTACAATAAATTTATTTATAATCCCTTTATACCCTTTTTCAACTGCCATTACATAATTCTTATTAATATATCCTTTACGAATTGCTTTTGCCAGCCCATAAACAAACATAGCTGATGAAGAGGATTCAAGATAATTCTTAGGTTGAGCACTTTTATCAGTGATAAGCCACCAAACTCCTTCTTTCTTGTCCTGATACCTGACAATTGCTGTACTTAGCCGATTTAGTATCGCAATCAACTCAGCTCTTCCCTTATGTTTTGGCGGCAAATAGTCCAATACATCAACTAATCCCATTATATACCAACCCATGGCCCTACTCCAGAATTCCGGGGATGTCCCGGTTTTTGGATTCGCCCATTTCTGGAAATGACTTTCGTCCCAGCCATGATAAAGCAATCCTGTTTTTGGATCCCTGCTATATTTTTCCATCAAAATAAATTGTTTCACTACATCGTCAAACCGGGAACTATCCTTAAATGTATTTGCATACTCTGCAACAAATGGTTGTCCCATATATAAACCGTCGAGCCACATTTGCATTGGATATTTTAGTTTGTGCCAGATACCACCTGCTTTATTTCTCGGTTGCCAGCGCATTTGCTGGTATAGTAAACCGGCTGCCTTTTTATATTTTTCTTCACTTGTTTCTTTATACAATTGCAATAACAAACGACCCGCCGGGATATTATCAAGGTTATAGTCCTCCATTACATATGTCCTGATCGTACCATCGTCATTAATAAAATGATCAATTATCTTCTTTGTATAAACTTTATATTCATTATTGCCTGTAGCATGGGCTAATTTTTCAAATGCAATCAAAATAACACCCATTTCATAATTCCAGACAGCCGGGCGATTTAATTGTGCATCTTCAATTGATTGCCCCGGTAATACCTGGTTATCCTGCAGCAGATGGTTTGCAAACTTTTTAACTACCATAGAATCTTTATAGGTCCTCATTATGGCAGAAGCAAGTTCGTTTGCATAATCCAATTGGGAATAGGCTATTGCATATGAGAAAAAAATCAGCAAGCTAAAAATTATGTTTTTTATTATCTGCATGGATCTAATTTAAAAATTGTCAGAATCCTGTTCTTTTCACTTGAAAGAATTTTTGTTGAGCCAACCCAATGCACTAAAAAGTTACTTTCCCAAAAATAAAAGCTAAAGCTATCAACATCAAAGCAATTGCCGTCCTGTTCTATCGGCACGATAATAAAAGAAGAACAAAATACCGGGCTTACAAATTACACGTAATAAATTCCCACGATAAGGGAAACAGAGAGTAAAAATGATTAAGTTTGAAACATCACCCAGCACTTATGAATTAATTATTACCTGAATCTAATTATGGCAAATCCCATTTTGATCCTTCTTATCGGTATTATAATTGTTGTAGGAGGAATTATAGGATTTAAACTCCACCCTTTTTTAGCATTATTGCTGGCGGCATTGGTGGTGGCTGTACTAACACCGCTGGCATCGGTTGAACAGTTTTTTCTATCTAAAGGTATGTCAGCTGCAGAAGCGTTGCAACAATCGCATAAAAGTATTGGGGAACGAATAGGAACTGAGTTTGGCAATACCT
Organism: Chitinophagaceae bacterium; assembly: GCA_035764525.1. Lineage (GTDB taxonomy): Bacteria > Bacteroidota > Bacteroidia > Chitinophagales > Chitinophagaceae > VBAS01. Next base: position 3,352 of record DASTZB010000121.1, read on the forward strand.
GTGCTAAAGTTGGTATCCTAATAGCGATGGCAGCGATTATTGGCAAGTCAATGCTTGACAGCGGGGCTGCAGAAAAGATCATCAGGGCCATTCTGAAAATAACAGGAGAAAAAAAAGCACCGGTTGGTTTTGTATTGAGTAGTTTCCTACTTACCATTCCTGTTTTTGTAGATGCAGTTATTTTTTTGATGATGCCGCTGGCAAAAGCAATGGGAATGCGTTTGGGCAAAAATTATTTGTTACTCGCATTATCCGTTATTGCTGGTGCCGTGATGGCAAACTCTTATGTGCCACCTTCGCCGGGACCTTTATTTTTAGTCGGCGCAATGAATGTACCGATTGGTTTAATGATGATTTGCGGAGCAATGCTTGGAATATGCACCATCACAGTAGGTTATTTTGTTGCAGTATGGTTAAATAAAAAAATGCCCATTCCGCTCCGTGACTCACCTGATGCCAGGCTGGAAGACATTGCCGCCATAGCTAACAAAACCGACAAGGAATTACCTTCTTTGGGTTGGGCATTATTGCCAGCAGCATTTCCGTTGGTTACTATTTGTATTCATTCCGTTGTTGAATCTTTTGCAAAACCCCATACAACATTAACCGATTCAGTTGCTCTTAATAAGATTTTAGATGTCATCTTATTCTTTGGCGATAAAAATATTGCCATGCTCATGGGTGCCATTTTTGCTTTGATTGTTTTAGCCAGGCAGAAAAAAACAACCCGGGAAAAACTAACAGCGTTTGTTCAAACTGCATTAATGACCGGCGGAGGGATTATTTTAATTACTGCTGCGGGTGGTGCATTTGGTGGCATGTTACAACAATCAGGCATTAGCCAAAGTATAGCAAATGCTACCAAAGATTACCAGATGGCTTTGATCCCACTGGCATTTTTAATCACGGCAATTGTTCGTACAGCACAAGGTTCGGCGACTGTTGCATTAATTACTGCTTCCGGAATATTGGCAGGTATGGCGCAAAATGGAAACCTGGGTTTTCACCCGGTATATTTATGTCTTGCCATAGGCAGCGGCGCAAAATTGATTCCCTGGATGAATGATGCAGGTTTTTGGATCATGTGCAAAACAAGTAACCTTACGGAAAGGGAAGCACTTAAAACTATTGCCCCCATGCAAACTTTGATGGGCATAACAGGATTAATTTTGACAATGATAGCAGCAAAGCTTTTTCCAATGATATAATTTGATTTCAGGAAGATTAAGAATCAATTCACAAATTTCCAGATGGAAAATATAGTAATACAAACGACACCGCTGGATAATGTTGGAATAGTAGCCAATCCATCCGGATTAAGAAAAGGTACGGTTGTTTCAGGTGGAATCGTTTTGCAGGAAGATATCCCAATGGCGCATAAAGTGGCTTTAACGTCATTTGAAAAAGGAGATGCCATTATACGTTATGGACAAACAATCGGCTATGCAAATATTTCTATCGCAAAAGGTAGCTGGGTTAATGAAACTAATATCATTTTACCTCAGTCACCTGACTTAAACAAAATTCCATACATAAGACATATAGCACCAACTATCGAACCATTAGACGGTTACACTTTTCAAGGTTATAAAAATGCAGATGGAAGCGCCGGAACAAAAAATGTATTAGGTATTACTACGAGTGTGCAATGTGTGGCAGGAATCACTGATTTTATTTGCCAGAAAATTAAAAAAGAATTGTTACCACTTTATCCTAATGTAGATGATGTGGTGGTGTTTAATCATAGTTATGGTTGCGGTATTGCAATAGACGCACCAGGTGCTATAGTGCCTATTCGTACTATTCAACACATTGCGCAAAACCCCAACTTCGGTGGAGAAATTATGATCATTGGTTTGGGATGTGAAAAATTGCGACCAGAAAGATTATTGCCCAATGGCCAGGTTCCATCAGAAAGTTCAATTCTTTATTTGCAGGATGAATCTTTTGAAGGCTTCGGCGATATGGTACAGGGAATAATGCAGATGGCTGAATCGCATTTACAAAAACTCAATCAACGAAAGCGTATTACCTGTCCTGCTTCTGATTTAGTAGTAGGAATGCAATGCGGCGGTAGCGATGCTTTTTCGGGTTTAACTGGTAATCCTGCTTCGGGTTTTGCGGCTGATCTAATTGTAAGAGCTGGCGGCACCGTATTTTTTTCAGAAGTTACAGAAGTTAGGGATGCAATTCATTTGTTGATACCAAGAGCCATTGATGAAACTGTTGCCGATGCATTAAAAAAAGAAATGGCCTGGTATGATAATTATTTACAAAAAGGAAGCGCAGACCGCAGTGCTAATACAACGCCAGGAAATAAAGGTGGTGGCTTAAGTAATATTGTAGAGAAATCGTTAGGCTCTGTTATAAAGTCCGGTACCAGCCCGATTGTAGATGTGATTTCACCGGGGGAAAAAATTCGCAAAAAGGGATTGAACTTTGTTGCCACTCCTGCCAGCGATTTTGTTTGCGGTACATTACAATTAGCTGCCGGAATGAATATTCATGTTTTCATTACCGGTCGAGGTACACCATATGGTTTGAATATGGTGCCCGTAATAAAAGTAAGTTCAAATTCAAAACTGAGTAATCGCTGGCATGATTTAATTGATTTTGATGCGGGTCCTATTGCCTTTGGGAAAAAAACAATTGAGGAAATGGGTTGGGAGTTATTTCATCTTATACTTGAAGTAGCCAGTGGCAATAAAAAAGTATCGACAGATAAATTGGGTATTTATAATGACCTTGTGTTGTTTAATCCGGGGCCACTGACATGATTTAAATATCAAAAATGCAGTCGTAGCAAATTCAAATTAAATTATTTCAATAAAGATATCACCATTGAATAGAACAGGACCAAAAATAAAAGAGTTTCATATAACACCCATTGCTGTCGTTGATCCTCCGTTGCTCAATGCTGCAGGAATTCATGCTCCCTATGCACTCCGAACCGTAGTTGAATTAGTAACGGAAGATAACATTAGTGGTATCAGCGAAATTCCGGGAAATATTGAAATTGATAAGGCTTTGGATAAAAGTAAGCCGTTGATTATTGGCCACGACCCTTTTCAGTTGAATCAAATCAGAGATATACTGGTTGCTCATTTTGGTATTGATAAAACTTCTGAAAGAGGTGATGCTCCGTGGGACCAGCGTACACTGGTACATATTTTTAGTGCTATTGAAGTAGCTTGTTTGGATATCATTGGTAAAATCATCAA
>DASTZB010000122.1:0-8765 GCA_035764525.1 Chitinophagaceae bacterium
TCAAATTGTTCTTTTGTAAAACTTTCCCGATGCCGATGCAGGTACCATTCAAAATCTGCAATAAAAATTTCTTTTGATGAGAATTGTTCTTTACCTCCTTCCTGCATTTTTCTGAATAATTGTTCCAGTGCATAATGAACAGCAGACCCAAATTCAGTGGCTTCATTTTTTGGAGAAGGAATACGGATCAGGTTTTTAAAATAAAATTCTAATGGACATTTCAAATAATTATTCAATGCTGTCACATTCATTACAAATTTATCCAATAAGCGATCGACAAAATCTTTTTCTATCTTTTCAATTTCAGGTGCTTCGGCTTCGCCAAATTGTAAAGCGCTGAATTCAGACAACACTTCTTCACCGATAAAAACTTTTTCTGCGGGTAATAAATGCCGGTCAAGTATTTCTGCAATGAACATGGAAGGTTCCAGGTCTTTCCCATCATTTTTAAAATGACTGAAAGAAATTAAAAGATGTTTTTCTGCTCTTGTCAATGCTACATAAAATAAACGACGCAGCTCTTCATCATCTTTTGATTTTGGTTGTGAAGAAAACATTGTATCCGGCAAACTATAACCTCTCCCGGGTTTGCGTTTCTTTTCCCAGAAAGTTGCGTTGCATCCGGCAAAAAAGACATATTCAAATTCTAATCCTTTGGAGCCATGTGCTGTCAATAAGTTCACTCCTTTGTCACTTCCGCTTACTTGTATCAGCGGTAATGAAATTTCTTCTTTCTCCATCAGTTCAATAATGTTCACCAATTGCTGCAATTTCATTGATGGATTCCTTCGTGTCTCTTCTTTTACAAAATCAAATAAGCCGGTAAGAATTTGTAATTGCCAATGTTTGTCGGGTTTTTGCATGATATAACTCAGGATGCCGGTCTCGCGAATAATATTTTCAAATAAATGCTGAAGTGTTACGTTTGGCACATCAGCAATCAATTTCTCCAACATGAAAGAAGCTTTTTTTAATCCATCATGAATTGTAACACTAAAAAGATCTTTAGGTATTGCGATTGACTTTTCATGTAACAACCTCCTCAGGGAAGTTTTCTCGTCATATCTTTTCTCAGAATTTTCTACACTCAATTTGGCGATCTCAACGGAAGGAATATGAAACCAGTCAAAATGCAAGATCTCAAAAAGCATTTCATCGCCTCCATAAGGCACATCATGTTCGGCTGCGAGCCATTTTATAATGGCAATAATTTTTTGCGCCAATGGAAGTTCGAGAATATTGATGTTTCGTTTTGTATAAACAGGAATGTTCCTAAGTTTCAAATATTGCGCTAACTCCTCGCCATATTTATTTTCTTTATAAATAATAGCGATCTCACCGGCGGGAATTTCCTCAACTAACAATTTTTGAACCTGCAAGGCAATATCGATCATTTCCTGTCTTTGTGTTTCGTATTCCTTGATAACAGGCAAATGAGTTAATGTGCTTGTATAATGATGAGATGATCGCAGGTCTTTGCTTAGGCCTTTTAGTTTTTCAACCAATCTCTCTTCATTTCTATCGATCAGTGTTTTTGAAATGTCAAGAATGGGTTGAGTGGATCGATAATTATTGGTAAGTACCACCGTCAGTAAATCTTTTTTATAACTATCGGCAAAATTTATCATGTTCTCCACATTGGCGCCCTGGAAACGATAGATGCTTTGATCATCATCTCCTACAACAAATACATTTGGTTTTTCCCAATAATTAATAAGTAATTGCACAATGCGATTTTGGGTGCCACTTGTATCCTGGTATTCATCTACCAAAATGTAAAGAAATCTTTCCTGGTAAGTTGCGAGCAGGTTTTTATTTTCTTCAAAAGCTTTTATCACCCAATTGATCATGTCATCAAAATCATAACGGTTTCTTTTGCGCATCATTTGCTGGAAACGATCAAACTCATTAACAGCTGCACGAAGCTTTTCTTTTCTTTCTTTTTCTTCTTCAATCTTATCTTTCTTCAGATCACCCGCATTAAACTCTTTGAATTTTCTTTTATAAACGAATTCATCACGGGTGGTAAGGCTTGCGATATACTCATCAATTTTTTCGTTGATATAAGCGGGTGTCCAGCCTTCCCTTTTCATGGCACTGAAAAGTTGTTGCAGGTTATGGATCTCAAAATATACATCACCACGGTAACGTTTCAACGGATGATTTTTGGGGAATGAATCAATGAGTTCTTTGAATAATTCAATCCTTTCCAGGTCAGAGAGCGGGTCCAGCGCAGTCTTTTCAAACAACGAAAGATTTTCCTGTATCACATCATTACAGAAAGCATGAAAGGTGTAAATGTTTACTTTATAAGCATCCGATCCGATGAATTGCAGTAGCCTTTTTCGCATAGCAACAACACCCGCATCCGTATAAGTAAGACAAAGAATATTCTCAGGTTGTGCATCTGTTTCTAATAAAATTTTCCCAACACGGCTGGCCAGAATTTGTGTTTTACCGGTACCCGGTCCGGCAATTACCATCACAGGTCCATCAATTGTATCAACAGCCAAACGTTGCTTTTCATTTAGTCTCTCGTACTCTTCCCGAAATTTCGTTACTAATTTTTCCTTTATAAATGACATTTTGCAACTTTTCTTTTTAGAGATCGTTATTCAACGAATTTAAATCAATAATCCGCATGGCGGGCATTATAGGTTTCAAAAAATAGAAGATCTTTTGGTAAGGGGAATGGACAGGATTCTTCATTCAAATGATAAGCCTTGACACCGTCCACATGTCCGCGATCATTTTAATTAGTTATATGCTTTAGGGTCTGGCAAGCACGGAAAACATAATCTAAATCCCGAAAGGAGGAATAGGAGAATTAGTAAAGGAGCACGTTTATCTTTTTTAAAACTGTTATGCATTAAATAAGATGATCTGTATCTTTTTTCATCTTTCTGCCGAAAATAATTTTGTTATTTAAAAATATTCATCAAACCAAAATAGGCGTAATAAGACATAATCAGAGATATCCTATCCTCGTCAGCCAGTAATACGAATGCGCTATACCAAAACTAATTAATCAAATCAATTAAATAAAGATAGGTTATGAAGAAAAAGTTACTGTTTGCAAAATTGTTGCTCATAATTTCCTGTTACTCATTTTCGCAAGGCGTGGGCATTGGAACAAACAGCCCCGATGCCTCTGCAGCACTGGATATTACAGCCACCAATAAAGGATTGCTGATACCTAGAATGAATCTTGCGTCAATTAATGCAATTCCTAACCCGGCAAAAGGATTACTGATTTATGATTCAGTGGCAAACATATTAATGGTGAATACAGGAACACCTGCATCACCCAACTGGCAGGCAGTTGCAGGTAATGGAGGTGCTGCATGGAGCCTTACTGGCAACGCTGGCACTAATCCTGCCAATCAATTTATGGGTACAACCGATAATCAGCCACTGCGTTTCAGAATAAATAATATCCGGACGGGAGAGCTACATCCTGCCAGCGGAAATATTTCGTGGGGATTGCGTGCAGGACAATCCAACACTACGGGTACCAACAATATTGCAATTGGTACCGACGCTCTAAAATTAAATGCTGCGGGATTTGGTCTTGTGGCCATTGGAGATTCGGCTCTATTTAACAATGACACTGGCAATCCTTCCCCCGGGCTCTTTGCAGTTTTTAATACTGCAATAGGTTCAAATGCATTATTCTCTAATACTTTTGGAAGCAACAATACCGCTACAGGCGCTAAAGCTCTTTCTTCTAATACCGAGGGCAACCTTAATAGCGCTTTCGGAGAATCATCACTGTTCTCTAATACGACAGGTGGTTTCAATACAGCCATCGGGGCACATTCGCTTCCCTCCAATACAACGGGTAATTTCAATACAGCAATTGGAACCAATTCACTTTTTTCTAATACTGCAGGTGAGAATAATGTAGCAGCTGGCGTTTTATCGCTAACTAACAATACCACTGGTATTCAAAATATGGCTATTGGAGTTCGGGCTCTTACGGCCAATACCAGCGGTAATAATAATATAGCTATCGGGCATAATTCCTTATTCAATAACAGTACGGGATTTAGCAACATTGCTATTGGAACAGATGCTTTAAAAACGAATACAACTATTGGCAATTTAATAGCAATTGGAGATTCTGCACTATTCAATAACAGAGGAACTGATGACGGTACGCATATTGGTGTAGGTATCGTGAACCTTGCTATCGGGCATCAGTCGCTTTTCAATAATACAACAGGTCAATTTAACCTGGCTATAGGAAATCAGTCACTCTTTACTAATACAACAGGCCCTGTTAATACTGCTATGGGCTTTCAAGCACTCTTTTCCAATACTATTGGTAACAGTAACACTGCTATCGGACATCAATCACTTTTCTCTAATATCACGGGAGACCACAATACTGCCACCGGGTTTCTTTCGCTTTTTGCCAACACCATTGGCGGTAACAATACAGCCTTCGGCTGGCAATCGCTTAAGAACAACTCAACCGGCGACGGCAATACGGCTGTCGGTACCACGGCACTTTTTAATAATACAACCGGTGTGGCAAATACTGCGGTAGGAAACGGTGCACTAACCAATAGCACTACAGGCAGCAATAACACGGCTGTCGGCGAATTGGCGCTTAGTTCCAGAAATACGGGGGATAATAACACTGCCGTAGGCATCAGTTCCCTTAACAATAATATCAGTGGCGTCGATAACACAGCCATCGGAGGGGAAGCACTTAAAGCTAACAACGTTGGAAGTTCTAATACCGCAATAGGGAAAAGGGCACTATTTTCAAATACCGCGGGTGAATCAAATGTAGCGATTGGCGAGAATGCCATGGTGTCCAACACCGGTGGAGTTAATAGTGTTGCAGTTGGCGACCATGCCTTACAGGTAACTACAAACTCATTACTTAATACTGCGGTCGGATACCATACGGCACTGGACTTTAATCTCGGCAACAACAATACCTTCATTGGCGCTGAAGCCGATGCTACTTTGAATGATGTAGCCAATAGTGTTGCGCTCGGAAGAGGCGCAAAAGTAACAGGCAATAACCAGGTCAGATTCGGTAATTCAGCAACCACTTCAATCGGTGGAGTTGTGGGCTTTACCAATTTAAGTGACGGACGCTACAAAAAAAATGTACAGGAATCGGTAAAAGGACTTGATTTCATTATGAAACTGCGACCGGTAACCTATCAACTGGATATTGACGGCATAAATGAAAAATTAAAAAATCACGCTGGCAAAGAAGCTGAACAGTTAAAGAAGAATGAAGGAAACGGGAAGACAATTTTTTCTGGTTTCGTTGCGCAGGAAGTAGAACAGGCAGCAAAAAATGCAGGATATGATTTCAGCGGAGTGGATAAACCAAAGAATGAAAATGATATGTACGGTCTGCGCTATGCTGAGTTTGTTGTTCCATTAGTAAAAGCGATGCAGGAACAACAAAAAATGATACAGGAACAGCAGCAAACACTAAAAGCTCAAGAACAAATGATAGAAAAAATAAGAAAAGAGAATATTGATTTACAAAAAAGAGTTCTTGCTCTTGAAAAAAGTAAGGCAATAATTAATTGAATCAATTCTATTTTATGAAAGAAAAATTGGCAGTACTGTTTTTCTTATCATCTTACACTCTTTCAGCGCAGCTAACAATAACTCCCGGTGCCCGCTTTTCTATTGCCGGGGGCATACAACTAACACTTCAGAATGCGGACTTCATAAATAACGGAAATTTTACTGCAGGTAATGGGATCATAAGTTTTACAGGAAACACTTCTTCGAGCATTGGCGGCAGTCAACCTATACAATTTTCGGAAATTGAAATCAATAAGATAAACAGTAACTCCGTTATATTGCAGAGAGCCATTACTATTATTAACAGGCTTCTCTTTACTTCAGGCTTTCTTGATCTGAATAGTTTCAATGCAGATCTTAGTACCACCGGGCATATTGATGGGGAAAACGAGAACACCCGTGTTATCGGGCCCAACGGGGGAGAAGTGTTATTCAATGTTAATCTGAATTCAACGACAGGTTCCAATCCTGCAAACCTCGGAATATTTATTACTACAAATCAGGATCTCGGCAATGTAACCATAAGGCGGGGACATCAATCGCAGGTAAACAATCCCGGCACAGGTATGAGTGTGCTTCGTTATTATGAAATTTTACCAACCAACAATATAAACCTGGATGCAATAGTGCGATTTAAATATCTCGATGGTGAACTAAACGGTCTTGATGAAAACTCAATTGAGTTTTTTGAAAGTGAGAATAACATTAACTGGACACGACTGGGATTTACTTTACGGGATGTAACTGCCAATTTTGTTGAAGAAAACGGAATCAGCACTTTTAAACGGTTTACTTTATTCGGGCCCGGCAATGTGTTACCGGTGAGATTTATTCTATTTAATGCCCGGTGCGAAGAGAACAAAGTGTTTATAACATGGAAAACTGCACAAGAACAAAACAGCAGCTATTTCGATATTGAAAGAAGCATTGATGGTATTCGTTGGACAGTGATTGGCGATCATTCGGCGACCGGCAATAGCAACTCGGAAAGGAGCTACTTTTTTACAGATAACAATCCTTTGCAAAAAAGTTTCTATCGTATTGCTGAATATGATTTGGATAGGCGAGTGCAATACAGCACCATAACCCAGTCATCCTGTAATAATGCGGATGTATTCAGGCTATGGCCAAATCCTGTTCGGGAAATGGTATTTGTCAATATCGTTACGGATAACCAATCACGGGCCAATATAAAATTGTTTGATAGTAAGGGAGCATTGGTGAAAGAGCAAAGTGCCACCCTTTTACAAGGTAGCAACCAGCTTAGGGTGGATATGAGATCAATTGCAAATGGAGTCTATTCCTTATCTGTTGATTGGAATAATGGACAAATTCAAAAGACAATACAAATAATAAAACAGTAAAAACAAAATGCTGCGGGTAATCGCTATATGTCGCAAGCGGTAAAGAAAAGATGACTAAAGAAGTTGAGATCAATACCGCCACTTCAAAAAATCTCGTTGCCCATTGATCATTTTCCTTTGGTTAATGTCCGGTTGATTCGTCCAGGGCCATCTTTTTAAGATGGCCCTTCCTCTTATTGTATTGCGTTTTGCAGCAATGATGATGTTTAATGATCAACAAGCATCAATTATTTTAAAGTCAGATATGGCTCACACACAACCAAACAAAAGAAGCGGGTTAAAAAAATTCTTCAAGTCGTTTGAGATCCTTTGTTTCGTGATATTGGAATGCGCTATAATGGTACCCAAATCGAATTTGAAAAGTTTTTTGTATAGCATCATTTTCTTTTATAACTAAATATGCAGATTGCCGGAAATATGTACGGCTTCCTTCTGAATTTCTGCTGGAACACTTATAAGGTATATAAAATCCATTTGAAATAATACTTGCAAAAGCACGGCTGCAGGAATACTCTTCAGGGGAAATATGGTTGATAAACATAGTCCACTTTAGATGAATGAAAAATAAACTCAACATCGTTCGAATATTTCCTGAAAGAGGAGTAAGAGAATAAGTAAAAAGACACTGCTATGTTTTTTCGGCATAACAGATCATTTTTATAACTGTTATTCATTAAATAAGATGATGTGTCTCTTTTTTCACCTTTCTGACGAAAATAATTTTGTTATTTAAAAATATTAATCAAATGAAATCACTTTTTAGCATCAGTTCAGCTGTTATTTTGTTGGCAAGCATTTTAAGTGCGCCAGCATGTAAAAAATCAGGAGATAAAATGGAGGCCACACCCACTTCGCTGGTTGGTCTCAAGGTTGATCCAAACCTGGGTAAATACCTCGTAGATAAAGAAGGTCGTGCACTTTATGTTTTCTCAAATGATCCGGCGGGAAATGACAATTGCACGGGCGACTGCCAGCGTTACTGGCCGGTTTTCAGTGTTGCAAATCTCACAGCTTCTATGCTGGGCCCCGGACTTGATTTTGCTGATTTTGGTACGATCACTTCTTCTGCCGGCAAACTCCAGGTGACCTATAAAGGCTGGCCGCTTTATTATTTTGCGCCTGATGGAGTAAATACGGAAGCTCCGGGTCAAATACAGGGTGATAATAAAAATAATGTTTGGTACGTGGCAAAACCCGACTATAGCATTATGGTCGTTAATGCTCAGTTAACTGGAATTGACGGAATAAATTATAAGTCGGATTATACGGTAGGAAATGGATCAACAACTTATTTGACAGATGACCACGGACGAACACTTTATACTTTTGCTTTTGACAGCGCCAATCGTAATAAATTCACGGTGCCTGACAACACCACGGTTAACAATTATAATAATATCTGGCCCATCTATGAGACAGATAAAATAGTTGTGCCTTCGTTGCTTGATAAGACAAAGTTTGGATCTATTACGGTGTTCGGACACGCTCAGCTTACCTACAAACAATGGCCCATGTATTTTTTCTTTCGTGATGAAATGCTGGGAAGCAATAAGGGAGTAGCTTTCCCACAAGCACCAGCGCCTCCGGCGAGCCCGTGTATCTGGCCCGTCGTAACACCAAACCAGCCTGTGGCTCCTAATTAATGAATTATTTATATGAATAATTATATTATTGATGACCGTCTGCATTTCAGACGGTCATTATTGTATAACCTATGGCTCTTTCAGCCAACGCAACTCTTCAGAAATGAAACTCGTTTACACTTTGTAAAAAAACAGAAGAAAAAAACTTCTGCTTTTTAAAATATGGCAATTTCATTTTATGAGAGCGTTAAGT
>DASTZB010000123.1:0-2669 GCA_035764525.1 Chitinophagaceae bacterium
AAGAATAAAAAGGAAATGCTTTTGGCTTAACTTATTTTCCTACGTTACGTCTAATTTAAAAACTACGCAATGAGAAAGTTCTTTCTTTTCTTCGCCATCGTTGCTTTTTTAGCTGCTTCAACATAGGCCAGGAGTCCAAAACAAAAGTAGTGTTGTTGAGTTGTTTTCATTTCGATACGTGAGGGAAGGAGTGAAGAAGCATCGATAATTGAGATTGTCTATCTATAGCTTTCCCTTTTCCAGGGCTTTTAATTTAACAGACAAGTTTATTGACGGACTTATAGAATTCATCTTTGGAAAAAGGTTTTTCAAAAAACATGTCGGCCCCGTTTTCCAAAGCCACATCTCTTGCAGATGCAAAGCCGGAAATCATGATGATCTTAATAGAAGGATACTTTTTCTTGATATAGCTGATAAAATCAACTCCAAATCCGTCAGGAAGTTTATTGTCCAATATGATGATCGAAGGTTGTTCTCTCTGCAGATATTCGTCAGCTGACAAAAGGTTGTTTACATAGTCCAATTCAAAGTCTCCTTCATTGAGGATGATATCCAGCAACAAACCAATTTCGCCTTCGTCCTCTACAACAAGGACTTTTTTTGCAAGTTTGTTTTTGCGAGCAGTTGTGTTTGACATAAAGGTGTTTTTCGATAAATGACTTTTGAAATACAGATGAGAATGCACAGAATGAATCAATACACAAAATGCCTGCCTGAATTGTTTTTTTAGTGGGTAATTATTTCCCCGTCGATCTCAGTTGGTGACTGTAAACGTAAAATTCCGTTTACTTCTTCAAAAAAATTACAACTGCTCCGATCAATGTTAGTAGGATCACCACTTTTCGATAGTGATCATCTTTGATCCGGTTTACTATTTTTAAGCCTATCAAAAAACCCAGTGCCAATGCCGGAAGCAGTAATAGGTCGATTCGCAGACTGGAGATCGTAATATTTTTCCAATACAATACCTGGAAGGGGAGCTTAAATAAATTTATGACTAAAAATAGCCAGGCCGATGTACCGATGAAATGATTTTTGGGTAATCGCATCGCCAGGAAATAAAGATTGGAAAATGCTCCTGCTAAATTGCCTAACATGGTGGTGATGCCCGCCATCACACCTGTACTTGCCGCAAACATTCGATGAGTGGGAACATTTTCTGATTTAATAATTTCCATTACCAACATAATGACAACAGTAAGAATAATAATTATTGCCATTACTTTTCTGAAAATTGCTTCATTCATATCCTTACCTACGTACACGCCGATCAAAATGCCCGCTGCCATCCATGGGACCAGTTTCCAGAAATGCTTCCATTGTGCATGACGGTGATAATACAATACAGCGGCAATATCAGCAGCACATAATAGGGGCAACACTATACCGGTTGATGCTTTGCTGCCAAACACCAAGGCCATCAGTGTTACATTAAGCATATCAATGCCACGAAGCCCGGCTTTGGCAAGTCCAAGAATAAATGCGCCGGTGAATACTAAGAGTAAGTTGATGGCTGACCATGTTGACAATAAATCCATGCTTTTAAAAAGAAGTTTCAAGATACATAAACAGTTTAAAAGGAATATGGGAAGAAGGGTCCCGCAGTAAATTTTTCAATTTATATTTGATCTTGCTGAGTGCATTAAGTTAACGCCTACAAACAATGAAAAAACTGTTTTTCTTATTCATCATTGTTATTCACTTTACTTCTTTTACAAAGAAAGAAATTACCTGGACTGCTCTCGGCGATTCTATTACCTATTTAAATGATCATTCGAATGAAACGGGTAACCGCATCAGCAAGGGATATATGACAATGGTTACAGCCGCATTGCCTCATATTCATTATATCAACCAGGGGCATAATGGATGGACCTCGGGACGCATTGCTGCTAATATTGAAAAACTTGGACTAGTGAGCTCGGATGTATATTCGGTTTTTCTTGGTACAAATGATTGGTGGCATGCAGATACGTTGGGTCATTTTACTGATTATACTAACAACACTGGCAGCAAAACATTATATGGCTCATTTCGCATCATCATCGATAAGGTCCGTAGTCTTAACAAAAAAGCAAAGATCATTTTAATAACGCCTATGCAGCGGGGCGATTTTGTATATATTAATAACCCTAAAAATAATGCTTATGGATCTTATCGGGGAAAAAACGGATTTTCATTAGAACAATTTGTTACGGCAATCGATAGTATCGGGGATTACGAACATGTCGAGGTGGTGGATCTTTATCATAAAAAGGAACTGGCAGTGGAACACCTGGTAAAATATAAACGCTTAAAAGATCCGCAGACAGGGGTTTATAAAAATTTCAGTTATCCTGATTTCAGTGACATTCCTTACAATCCTGAAGCGGATGAATATCCTTATCCTGCTGATGCTATTGATATTACTTATGATGGGCTGCATCCTTCCGATAAAGGCTATAGGATCATTGCAGATATGCTGATAAGGATCATGAAAAAGTTTTAAGCCATGTGGTCACTTTGGGGGCTTCCAAGTGATCTGCATAAAAGCCAAATTAATGCCATTGCTATTATGTCCGGCAATGACTTCAAAATTTATTCGCTAATACCTTCAGCGTACCTTCACCATCAAATAATACAGTATGGAATTAGGCATTGGTATGTTTGGCGATCTGCACATTAATAAA
>DASTZB010000124.1:0-3420 GCA_035764525.1 Chitinophagaceae bacterium
ACAAGTAAGGCTTGTGGGTGAAAATGTAGAAGTAGGTGTGTATAATACGCAGGATGCATTGCGTATGGCACAGGACCAGCAACTTGACCTGGTGGAAATTTCTCCAACAGCTGATCCGCCAGTTTGTAAGATCATTGATTATAATAAATTCCTTTACGATAAGAAAAAGAAGGAAAAAGAAATGAAGGCCAAAAGCAAAACGGCCGAAGTGAAAGAAATTCGTTTTACTCCAAATACTGATGATCACGACTTTGATTTCAAAGCAAAACATGCCGAGAATTTTCTAAAGGATGGCAATAAAGTAAAAGCTTATGTACAATTCAAAGGCCGTGCTATCCAGTTCCAGGAAAGAGGTCAATTACTTCTTTTAAAATTTGCTGAAAGACTGAATGAGTTTGGAACATTGGAAAGCATGCCGAAGATGGAAGGCCGTCGTATGCTGGCGATGTTTGCCCCAAAGAGTCAGAAGAAAAAGCCGTAACGTTTTTATCATTTTAATTAAAGTTTTCACAGAATGGATATCGAAATACTTCGTTCTGTTTGCTTGTCGTTTCCTGCCGTTACCGAGACAGTTAAATGGGGAAACGATCTTTGTTTTTGCGTTGGTGAAAAGATGTTTTGTGTTACAAATTTGGAACCGCCACATCCATTTTCTTTCAAAGTAACCGATGGTGAGTTTGATGAGTTATCAGGATCTCAAGGTTTCACGCCGGCCCCTTATTTGGCTCGCGCAAAATGGGTACTTTGCACTGATTCTTCGAAACTTAGCAGGAAGGATTTGAAAAACTATCTGCAACAGAGTTATGACCTGATAAAGGCTAAGATAACCAAAAAGCAACGGAAAGATCTTGGCATAGAGTAAGCTTAAGTTTTTTCAAACTTACACTTGCCAGAACAGCATTCTGCCCTATCTTTGCGACCCCGAAATCAAACTCAATAGTTCTTCAAGATTTTGGGACTGATTCCTGAAGAGGTTCAACAAGATTCTGCCTTGTGGCGGAGCACCTCAAGGGTTAATTTAAAAAGCATTTAAAATGCCTAAGGTAAAAACAAACTCCAGCGCCAAAAAACGCTTCAAGGTGACCGGCACTGGAAAAATCATGCATCAAAAGAGTTTTAAGCGTCACATCCTTACTAAAAAAACAAAAAAACGTAAAAGAGCATTGGGTCATGCCGGGCTTGTAAATAAAGCCAACATGAACTTTGTAAAACGTCTATTACGTTTGAAGTAAGCTAATCAAAATATAAACTTTTAACTCTAAAATTATTCAGATATGCCTCGTTCAGTAAACTCTGCAGCAAGTAAGGCCCGCAGAAAAAAAATATTAAAGCAAGCCAAAGGTTATTATGGCAAACGTAAAAACGTTCTTACAGTTGCTAAGAACGTAGTTGAAAAAGGTATGACCTATATGTTTGTAGGTCGTAAGTTGAAGAAAAGAAATTATCGTCAATTGTGGATTGCCCGCATCAACGCGGCATGCCGTGAAGAAGGGATCACTTATTCTGAATTCATCAACAAACTCCAGAAGAAAGGAATTGGGCTTGATCGTAAGGTTCTTGCTGACCTGGCGATGAACAATCCTGAGACATTTAAGAACCTCGTTGCACAGGTAAAATAAAATTGGATCGAACCAGATCTAAGCCGGCTGTGAATAATCATGACCGGCTTTTTGTTTTTTATTCACTCAAACTTATACATTTGTTGCCGTTAAGGAATTTGACCACCTAATAACCCATTGAGTTTTTAATGAACAACACTTACCTGGATCTTGTAAAGCAAACTTTCAACTTTCCACAGGAAGGATTGGAAGTAGAAGATGGAAATTTTTATTTTAATGGTCTTGACATGAAGGCGCTGATCGCCAAATATGGCACGCCAATGAAATTGACCTATCTGCCTAAGATCGGGATGCAGATCAAAAAGGCAAAGCAACTATTTGCTGCTGCAATAAAGAAACATAAATACGAAGGGAAGTATAATTATTGTTATTGTACTAAGAGTTCACATTTCAGCTTTGTAGTGGAAGAAGCCTTGAAGCATGACATTCATCTTGAGACTTCCTATGCATATGATATCGAGATCATCAAAAAACTTTATGAGAAAAAGAAGATTACAAAGGATATAAACATAATCTGCAACGGTTATAAGCAAAAAAATTATACCAGGCGAATTGCCAGTTTATTGAATTCTGGGTTTAACAATGTGATCCCGGTTTTAGATAATAAGGATGAGTTGAGAGAATATGCAAAGAGTGTAAAAGGTCCTTTTAAATTAGGAATAAGAGTAGCTGCGGAAGAGGAACCCACATTTCCTTTTTATACTTCCCGCCTTGGTATCAGAGCAAAAGATATTTTGGAATTTTATGTGGACAGGATCGAAGGATATGAAAGCAAGTTTCAATTAAAGATGCTCCACATTTTCCTTAATAAAGGAATTAAAGATGACATTTATTATTGGAGCGAGTTGAATAAGATCATTAACCTTTATTGCCAGTTAAAAAAGATTTGCCCCGAGCTTGATTCAATAAATATAGGCGGTGGGTTCCCTATCAAACATTCTCTTGGTTTTGATTACAAGTATGATTTCATGATCAATGAGATCGTTCGCAATATTAAGACAGCATGTAAAAAGGCAAGAGTGCCGATGCCTCATATTTTTACAGAGTTCGGCAGTTTTACAGTTGGAGAAAGTATGGCGCATATTTTCAGCGTTATCGGCGAAAAAGTGCAGAACGATAGAGAGACATGGTATATGATCGATTCATCATTTATAACCACATTGCCGGATACATGGGGAATAGGTGAAAAGTTTTTGATGCTTCCCATAAATAAATGGGACCAGGAATATCATCGTGTGGTATTAGGCGGTATCACTTGCGATAGTCATGATTATTACGATTCAGAAGAACATATTAATGAAGTGTTCCTTCCCAAGATCATGAATGGTGAACCACTTTATGTGGGGTTTTTTCATACCGGGGCTTACCAGGACCAGATCAGCGGATATGGGGGAATTAAACACTGTCTTATTCCTTCACCAAAACATGTGATCGTCGGCTATGATAAAAATGGGAAGCTGACGGATTGGTTATATGCAAAGCAACAAACAGCGCAGAGTATGTTGAAGATCCTTGGATATAAATAAAAGAGGCCCATTCTCCAAACACACTGTTACAAAATTTCAAAGGGACACTCGTTTCATGCAATGCATGGTTAGGTATGAAAAGGCCTGGTATTTGAATAGAACTTATTGTCGAACTCTTTTGGCTCTTGTTGCTCCACGTTTTGTTGCATCTATAGGTTGGGTTTTTACCACTTCTTTATTTTCAATAACAGGTGCTTCAGTTTTGCCTGTTGTGTCCTTAGCAGATTCTGCTATTTCGGTCTCCTTAATTCCTTTACTTGCAAAATCTTTCAAGT
>DASTZB010000125.1:0-6848 GCA_035764525.1 Chitinophagaceae bacterium
GGCGGCATTAATAAAATGTTAGCTTCGTATTACCTAGGTGTTATCACAATTTTAATAACACACAAATCATATTGACTTTATCCCAGGCTTGCTTTGAATTTTCCCAAGCACACTATAAGGATTTTGTTACATTTACCGAATGAGGGAAGGTTTAATTTATTTACTGCTGGTTTTTTCTTTATGCAGTTGCAAACAATCTGCTATCAAACAAAGCTTTTCTTCTGCAGATAGTTTGGTGATCCATTTTAAAGATGAGCAGGCAGCTGTTGTTATCAAAACTGTACAAACAGCCGAATCAAAAGCTATAAACAGGATGATAGATTTTATAGATGCAAAAGAAACAGAGCAACTCAAATGCGGTTTCGATGGAAAAATGTTTTTTTATAATAAAGGCCAAAAAATACAGGAAGTAGATTTTAAAATGAAGAATGACTCCTGCAATCATTTTGCTTTTTTACTGAATGGAAAGATGATGAGTACAAAAATGAATAACGAGGCAATTGATTTTCTAAATGCATTAGAGCAAGGAATGCCGACTTATTATTAAGCATTAATCTTTCTTCGTTTCCAATGTGAAACCGATCGTCGTTCCCACACTTTCAGTGCTTCTTACGTGAATAGTTTGTCCATGAGCTTCGATAATATGTTTGCAAATCGCAAGACCTAACCCGCTGCCGGCCGTATCGCGGCTTCGACCACCTTCGGTTCTGTAAAATCGCTCAAAAACTCGTTGCAAATGCTTTTCAGGTATGCCAATACCATCGTCACCAATTTCAATCAGTATATGATTCTCATCCACTTTATACATACTGGCAATAATATGGCCGCCAGGTTTTCCGTATTTAATTGAATTATCAAGCAGGTTGGTGAGTACCTGTCTTATTTTTTCTTTATCCGCAAAAACAGTGAGTGGAGATTCACATCCTTTTTTTATACTAAAACCAACCTGCTGGTTTTCTGCTTTTATCGAAAGACTTTCAAAAACTTCTTTTACAAATTCCTGGATGATGAAGTTTGTTTTGGTAAGCACCAGTTCACCTCTTTCAAGTTTTGAAATTTCATCAAGGTCTTGAATAAGATTCGTAAGTCGCTCTACATTTTTTTCAGTTTTTTCTAAGAATCTTTTATTGATCTCCGGATTATGCATGCCACCACTAAGAAGACTTTCTACGTAACCCTGGATGGCAAATACAGGAGTCTTAAATTCATGAGAAAGATTTTGTAAAAACTCCCGGCGAAACTGTTCATTTTGTTTCAACACCTCCATTTCCTGTTTGTTTTCTTCCGCCCATTTTTCTACATCTTCCCTTACTTCATCGATGCTTTTTTGCGGAAGGATATATTTATAATATGTCTCTTCCTTTTTAGTAGCTTTTGTCTGGTAGATCTGTTTATAAATGAGCTTTATTTTACGATATATGAACCGTTCCAACACAAATAAGATAAGATAATAGCTTCCCCCAAGGATGACGACGAATGAACCTAAACCCCAGCGCCAATCTTTTTCAATTAAACCAATTAACAAGCCAACAGGTACTGATAATATAACCGCCGTAAAAAAAGAAAGTTGACGGGGAGAAATGTTTTTTGGGGAAAGCATATACAAAGCTACAAGGCAATGTTAAGACAATTTGCAAGATGTAAAAGACAATTCGATCTGAGTTCCCCCTTAGGGGACAGGGGCTTTACAGCTCAAACTTATATCCAACACCTTTTACTGTAGTAATACAATCAACACCTAGTTTCTGGCGGATCTTCCTGATATGTACATCAATGGTACGATCGCCAACGATAACCTCTGCACCCCATATCTGGCTAAGTATCTCATTCCTTACGAACACCCTTCCGGGTTTTGATGCAAGCAGGTACAATAATTCAAATTCTTTTTTTGCAAGAGAAATATCTTTTCCATGGTATTGCACCATAAATTTTTCGGGATCGATGATAAGTGCGTCAATGGCAATTACTTTAACTTCATTTTTATTTATACGCCGGAAAAGCGAACTTACTTTGCTCAGGAAAACTTTTGGACTGATCGGCTTATTAATATAATCATCTGCGCCTGTTTCTAATCCCCTTATCTGTGTGGCTTCATCGCTTAATGCTGTAAGAAAAAGTATCAATGTGCTTTTAAATGCAGGGAGAAGACGCAGGATCTCACAAACTTCAACACCATTTTTTTTCGGCATCATTATATCGAGTACGATTAGATCCGGATTAAACATCTTTGCTTTTTCGATCGCATCATCCCCGTCCTTTGCCGTTACCACCTGGTAGCCCTCCTTTAGCAGGTTATACTTGAGGATCTCAAGTATATCCGGCTCATCATCAGCAATCAAAACTTTTCGCGACCTTATATCCATGTTCCTGCATTAATTTCCGCAAACCTAGTTGAAAATGCTTTTTGACCTGCAAAACAGGTATGTCCTAACACAGAGTTAATGAAAAATTAATAATGCTTCGGGTATTCAGGGATTATGGATAATTTTAACATGCGATTGGCCGCCAGAATTCCCGTAAACCGTGTCTGCTCCCCGATCGATCGAGCCATTAAAAATGAATGATTTATTTTTGTAAGACCATCCTTATGATAGCAATTCGACAATATATATACTGTCTGTCCTTTTTCCTTTTTGTTTCATTTATATCTTTTGGCCAAAATCCAAAAGACCCTACGCTGAAGCCGGAACGCAGCCGCGAGTTATTTCATGATTATGTAGATGCCGAACAAAAGAAAGCTTTGCTGTCTGACGGCAAGGATGATAAGCTTTTCTCGCCATCATTTAATGAAGAAGTGAATGTTCAAATAACCAATGCGCTGATCAGTAAAATAAACAATCTGCAAAAAAAGGTCGAGAAAGATTCTGTGTTAGGAGGACAAGCAAAGGTCCTTTATATCCGCGGAATTGAAAGATTGTTACGTGACCTGAATGCAAATTGGCGGTACAATCGTTTTGTGTCAACATACCTTCCCGAAATACTGGAAAGCTATGAGAGATGTATAGATATTGACTCTAAAAAATCGAGTATTGAAAGTTATATCGATCAACTTCCATATGATGTTGCAAGACCCTTACTCGATTGTACTGCGTTTGAAAAAAATCCTGGCTACAAATCATCAAAAAATACGTTAGTAAAGAAATATTGTGAGCTGCATCCCGAACAAACTTTTGCCACTTTGCTCACAACCCTTCGGCGTATACCCGATCTTCCATTTACTGATAGCCTCATCATAACAGCCGGACGTCTTTATCCAAAACAATTGTATGATTATGCAGCTGCTAATAATATTCTTGGCAATCGCATAAGAAAAGTTAATGACCCGTTTGTACAGGCGGTTGTAAAGATGACAGCAAGTGGCGGCAGTGGGCAATTGTATTTTCCTTTTCTTGATAACATAGTAAAAGGTAAAATGACATTGTCAGAAATTGATGCGGTAAGAAAGGATTCTATTCAATATTATAAGTTGTTGGTAAAAACACATCTTGACTATACTGAACGGCTATTAAATAAAGACACTGCATTCGAATATGAATCTCTTAATGACATGATGGAAAAAAAAGCACAGCAGGTTTTTGTAAATACAATAAATGCTTTGCATGAAGAAGAAGCTGTAACACGTTTCAGAATTATTCAATCATTAAATGCACAGGAACTTTATTACCTGGCAGTGCTTAGTGATGGTATTATTTATACTTCCAGTTTTGTGAAAGGAGTTTTTCCATTAATGATGAGCCGGGCTGGCAATCGTGGAGATTCTGTATTGAAGCTTGTTATGTTTGACCGGTACCGCAAGTTTTTAAAAATGGCGGCGGGGTATAATACCCTTAGCACCTTTCTTTCATCTTTTCCCGACCAGGAAAATGCCAGCGACCTGATGCGTGCCTTTGTTGGTAATCTGGAAAGATCAGCAGGTTTGGAAGATGGAGTGGATGTTGCCGACTCATATGCAAGCATTGTTGAAACGAACAAACCGCTTGCAGATGAGATGTTACGCAATGTAATTTGGAATTATGACCGTAATGTTTCACGCAACAATAAACGAGGAATAGTAATGTATAACCTCTTACGGGAACTTTTTCTTTCTGCTGATTCCACAAAAAACATTGACTTAACAAAAGAGCTAGGCGTGCCTCCTGTATACAGTATTCCATATTCATCCCTTGCAAATGACAGTAGTCGTGTCATTATGCAGGTATTTTTTTATGGAGAGAAATCAGACATGGGTATTTTCAATGAGTTCGTGAATATGTATAAAAATGCCAATTGGAAAATGATAAGTAATGATAAGTGGGTAAGCTTTCATTCTCTAAAAGGTAAGCCCGTTTCTATTTATGCTAACAGGGCATTACCACAGGAAAATGGTGAAGATGAAAAAGCCCAAAGAGAGCTGTGCAGTTATCTTGCAAGAAATAATATTTATCCTACGGTTACAATTCATAGGGGCCATAGTTATACGGCACCATATACTATTACACAAATGGCGACCACATCCAAAATTGTTTTTCTTGGTTCATGCGGTGGCTATCATCTTATTCATGACGTGCTGGCAAAGGCTCCGGATGCGCACATTATTGCTTCCAAACAAATAGGCAGAACAATCGTCAATGTTCCCTTTTTTAAACTCTTGACGGAAAAGGTGAGGAATGGAAACAATATTGATTGGATACCATTCTGGAGGGAGTTTAAAAAGCAGGCAAACGTTCCGGAATTTGACGACTATATACCTCCATATAAAAACCTCGGTGCAATTTTTATTAAAGCCTATAAAATTGCAATGGGAGAAACTGAGCCTGATCTGGCTAAAAGCGGTAGTACCCAATTATCCGGAACTGATAACCGTTAATAAATAACTAAGTTCCTGATAGCCGGTAATTATTTTCCTTTTCTTCTCTCTACATTTGTTGTTTATAAAAATGACCAGCGGGATCAATAAAAAATTTTTCGATTTCGATCTTTTGAAAAGAGTGATGCGGTTTGCGGCACCTTATAAAAAAAGATTTTACTGGTCAATAGCATTGGCGATCATACTGGCAGTTTTTACTCCCGTTCGTCCTATCCTTATTCAATTAACTGTTGACAAATACATTGCAGGGAACAAAAATGCAACATACTTTAATGGGTTGACAATAACCGGGATGCTGGTGCTGATAACCGTTATCCAGGTTGCTTTTCTTTTCGTGGAAACGGCCTTGCGATTTTATTTTTCATACATCACTGCATGGCTTGGACAGAACGTAGTAAAAGATCTTCGGGTAAAAGTGTATAAAAAAGTTCTTTCGTTGAATCTTTCTCAATTTGATAAAACACCGATCGGAACATTAACCACAAGAACGGTGGATGATATAGAAAGGATCAATGATGTATTTGCGGATGGATTCATCCCGATCGTTGCTGACTTACTTTCTATCGTTTGTGTATTAAGCTATATGTTCTGGGCCGATGCCAAGCTGACATTAATTGCTCTTGTTCCTTTCCCTATTTTATTATTAGCGACTTATTATTTTAAAGAGAGTGTCAACAAATCTTTTCATCGTGTAAGAAATGCAGTTGCTCAACTCAATGCTTTTGTACAGGAACATATTACAGGTATGCAGGTGGTGCAGGCGTTTGCGGCAGAAGAAAGAGAGTTTGAAAAGTTTAAGAATATAAACAAGGAACATCGCAATGCAAATATTCATGCTATCTGGGCTTATTCGATTTTCTTTCCAATTGTAGAAATTGTATTAGCCACCTCAATAGGTTTGCTGGTATGGTGGACATCGCATAAAGCGCTGAATCTCCAGGAAAGCCAGCAGGGAACATTAATGGCATTTATTCTTTGTTTGAATTTGATCTTTCGTCCATTAAGAGTGATCGCTGATAAATTCAATGTATTGCAAATGGGAATGGTGGCGAGTGAAAGAGTTTTCAAAGTGTTGGATAATGAAGACCATTTACAGCCTTCACCTGTTGATGCCCATAAACCTTCATACATAAAAGGAAAGATCGGGTTTGAAAATGTGGTGTTTGGTTACAATCCTGAGAACCCCATTCTGAAAAATATTTCTTTTACTGTTAACCCCGGTGAAACAATAGCCATTGTTGGACATACCGGTAGTGGCAAAACTACGATCATCAGTTTGCTCAATCGTCTATATCATATTCAAAGCGGAGAAATAAAAATTGATGAAATAAATATTGAAAAATATGATATTGAAAGATTGCGCAAAAGCGTCGGTGTTGTATTACAGGATGTATTTCTTTTTTCGGGTTCAATAATTGATAATATAACATTGCGCAACGCAGAAATTCCAAGAGAAAAAGTAATTGAAGCAGCGAAACTCATAGGCATGCACGACTTCATCATGATGTTGCCGGGTAATTATGATTTTAATGTAATGGAAAGAGGTGCTACACTTTCCTTAGGTCAGCGTCAGCTTCTTTCCTTCATCAGGGCATTGTTGTATAATCCTTCTATACTTATTTTAGATGAAGCAACCTCTTCTGTTGACACAGAAAGCGAGATGATGATACAAAATGCGATTGATAAACTGATCGCAGGAAGAACTTCTATTGTTATTGCACACCGGCTTTCCACTATTCGCAAAGCCAGCAAGATTATTGTGCTGGATAAAGGCGAAGTAAAAGAGATCGGCACTCATGAAGAGTTGATCTCAAGAGAAGGGTATTATCAAAAGCTGTATCAGTTGCAATTTGAAAAGCATAAATCAGTAGCATAACTATACTTGTCAAAAGATTATAAAGATGTGAAAAGCAGAGGCTTTAATGTTGTAGTGAAGTGCCTAAAAATTTCACTTTAATACTGCTTCAATGCGAGGGTTCTTTTTTTATTCAGGCCTCTTCAA
>DASTZB010000126.1:0-3923 GCA_035764525.1 Chitinophagaceae bacterium
AACCTGATCAATATTGAAGGACTAAAAAAAGTAACCGGTACAGGACATATCACCATCCTTGCCATGCTTGATGATATCGTTATTGAAAAAACAGAAACCAAAGAAAGAGTACAGGTAACCAAAGACAAAAATAATGTCGAGGTAAGTAAATCGTTCTTTTCAACCGAAATGACTTACTCATTCAGCGCAAGAGCCACGGTTTACGATTACAAAGGGAACACTGTGATCAGCAATTATATTTTATTTGACAGAGAAAATAAAAGAACCTACAAAACACCTGAGTTTTCAAACCCTGTTGATGCCGCCAATAATTTCAACAATAAAGCGCTGGAAACGAAAGCTAACCTTGCCAAACGACTAGTAAGTGGGGCTGTAAGCAACTTAAATAGCTATTTAAATACAAGCTATGGTTATGCTATTCAAAAGGTCAACGATATATTTTGGGTCTTGAATAACAAAAAGCATCCTGAATATGGCGAACAGCAAAAGGCCTGGAATAATTTTAAAAATGCCATTGTATTAATGAACCCGGATGAACCTCTTGATAAAGTGAAAGAAAAGTTGAAACCAGTTATCGCTTATTACGATAAGGTAAAAACTGTCTACACCGGCACAGATAAGGAAGCGAGAAAGCTTCGTTACGCAAGCTATTATAATCTTGCCAAAATATATTTATACCTCGATGATCCTGCATCAGCAATGCGTGAAGCAGATGCACTTGCCATGAACGATTTTGATGAAAGTGATGGAAGAAATCTGCGTGCAGTTGCTGAAAACCTCGACGAGCAATTAAAAAAGAATAATGCATCAACAAGACATTTCCCGGTAGTTATTTCCAGTTTTCAGCCGCCGGTGAAATAGAAACCACTAACTTCTCCATACAATAAAAAGTCCGTCTTATATAACGGACTTTCTTTTTACTCCTTCTAATCAGAAATGACTTTATTTCCACTTCAGTCGTTTTACCTTGTTAATATATTTGCGGCTAAACTTTGCTTTATAAAGATGAGAGGAATTATCATGTATCGTATTCATCAGTTCAATGGCCTGGTCATAATCATTGTTCTTTAAATATGCCAGGGCCAGGTAATACTCAGCCGCTTCTTTCAGCGCTGAATTTTTATCATCTTTCATATCAGCTATCACCACCTGGAAATTACTGATGGCCCTTGAAAGATCAACTGTTTCCAAATAAGATACGCCAGTAAGAAAAACATCTTTTAATGATAACACCGAATTTCGATTAAGGTTTATTACCTCGCTATATTTCTTTTCTTTATATGCCTTTTCGATCCTGGATTCGGTAGTATCGTCAGGAGTAGTTAAATAATAAGCCGTATATTTTTCGTCGAAAAGTTTATCAGGTGAAAGACTATAAAAGTTATATGCTTCGATACAAACGAATATGAGTAACAAGCTGGCCACCACTGCCACGCTATAACGAATGATGCGCCGTATTTTATTGATCTTTTTCTCAATAACTTCACCTCCGTTATCCATTCTTAATTCTTTAATTTATACCCGAAGAAACTAAATTTGTAAACTTGAACTTTAGGTCTTTCTACCAGGTCACGAATTTAATTATTATTCAACCAGCAGCATCGCCTTGATTGATCGTCCCTTGCAAGTTTATCCAGAGCGAAGCGAAGGACTCCGTTCAGGTTTCTGTAATTCCATTACACTATTTATGAACTACTTTGAAATCTTTGGTATTCCCATCCAGTTGAAAGTCGACAAAAATGAGTTACCAAAAAAGTTTTTTGAGCTTAGCAGAAAATTTCATCCGGATTTTTATGCAAACACAACGCCGTCGGAACAAAACCGGGCATTGGATATAACTGCCAATCTGAATAAAGCATTCAAGACATTTCAAAACCCCGATGAAACGATAAAATATGTGCTGCAACTAAAAGAATTGATTGAAGAAGAGGAAAAGTATCAATTACCTCCTGATTTCTTAATGGAAGTGTTAGAAATAAACGAAAAATTAATGGATGCCGGAGATGATCCTGAATTAAAACTAAGTTTGCAATCAGCGATCGATAATTTACAATCTGAAATTTATGAACCTGTTAAAGAAACTGTGGAGCATTACCAGGAAGGTGTTACTACCGAAAAAGAATTGCTGCAGGTAAAAGAATATTATTACAAGAAAAAATATCTTCATCGCATTCAACAGCAATTAAATGGGATGTCGTAATATTGCAGCCCCCAGCCCGGGTGGCGGAATTGGTAGACGCAGCAGACTCAAAATCTGCCGTCCGCAAGGATGTGCTGGTTCGATTCCAGTCTCGGGCACGAACTCAGGCAGTCTTTTTAAGATTGCCTTTCTTTTTTCCGATCATTGAATCTATCATCCGTCTAATTATTCATCGCCCGGTATTTTTTCGGCGACATGCCCATAACAGTTCTGAAGCGTTTTGAAAAATAATATGGATCGTCAAAACCCATACTGAATGCAATGTCCTTTATCGAACGTGTACTGAAGTTCAATTGCTGACAGGCTTTTTGCATTTTCATTTGCACAAAATAATCGATCGGCGCATAGCCCGTTTTTTGTTTAAAAAGATTAGAGAACCTGGATACTGAATAATTGTACTGGCTGCTCAGATCACCTAAGGAAATGTTATCATTTATATGTTCCTGCATATATAGAATGGCACTATCTACACAATCTATTTTATCATTAGCTGTCGGCTCATAATGTCGCGAATTATAAATAAAAAGAGTCAGGAACTCAGAAAGACACATGTTTGCAAATAAAAGATTGTCGATACTATAACCTAACTCAAGCGTTTTGTAAATTTTCGCGAAAAGAGAAACGATATCCCCGTTATTTTTTACATGATGCGGTTTGAAATGATTTTGCACAGCCAGCATCTTATTCAATTCCGGCAATGAATCACCACCGAAATGTATCCAATAAATACTCCAGGGATGATCAAGGTCACTGGCATAAGCATGTTCTGTGTTTTGGGGCAATATAAAAAATTCATTGGGGCCAACTTCATACCGCTGCGAACCTATTTTATACCAGCCATGTCCGTCAACGCAATAAAAAAGAAAATTTTCAGGTAAACCCTTTTTCCTGTAAGTGTAATGATCTTTTGCCTTCGGATAATATCCAATGGAACAAATATGAAGATGCTTTAGAAGCAAATTGCTCTGTACCCTCGATTTAAGTATCTTTTTAGGAATCTCGATCCGCTGTCGCCCCAACCCATACCATACATTTTTATAGGAGCCCTCTTTATGATCTTTGTCTCTTATCATATATTGCAAACGATACCGGCAAGTAAATTACAGAAAAGTTTTAATCCAGGACTAACAGACGGTGCAAGATGGCAAAGACCGCTGATTAATTACTTTTATTCCTCTTAAACTATCGATTTATGAAACGTTTTGCTTCCTTATTTATCCCTTTAGCATTTATCTTAGTGTTATCTCCAAACCCACTGAATGCGAAAGTCACTCTGCCCTCTTTTTTTAGTGATAATATGGTGTTGCAGCAAAAAACCGAAGCAGCAATCTGGGGTTGGTCAAAGTCCAACAGTACTGTTCAATTAACATCATCATGGAACAAAAAAAAATATACTGTTCAATCTGACCAGGCAGGTAAATGGAAATTGAAGATCACAACGCCGGAAGCCGGTGGCCCTTATGAAATAACTATTAGTGATGGTGAAGCAATAACACTTCACAACATTTTAATTGGGGAGGTTTGGTTTTGCAGCGGACAATCAAATATGGAAATGCCCATGAAAGGGTTCAGAGATCAGCCTATTAAAGGATCAAATGAGGCAATATTTAATTCAACAAATGACTGGATCAGGGTTTATAATGTTCCCCGTGCTGTAGAAAAGTTTCTAAAAGATACAACTAAGTCTTCACCATGGAGAGCTGCTTCGCCTGAAAACATTAGT
>DASTZB010000127.1:0-3516 GCA_035764525.1 Chitinophagaceae bacterium
CAGCACATGAAATGAATGTTGATCCTGTTGAGTTACGTTTCAAAAACTTTATTCCACCGTTTGATGGAGTAACCCAACCCGGTTATCAAACGCAGGTTGCCTTACAATATGATAGTGGTAATTACCAGGGTGTGTTGGAAAAAGGTTTGCAAATGCTCGGCTATGATGACTTTCGTAAAGCTCAAAAGGAAGCTGCACATAATGGCAAGTTACTCGGAGTTGGTTTCTCTACTTACATTGAAGCTTGCGGCATAGCACCATCTTCAGTTGTTGGTTCATTAGGTGCAAGAGCCGGTTTATTCGAATTCGGGCAAGTACGCGTAGAACCTACCGGTAAAGTAACGGTTTTCACAGGATCACACTCACATGGCCAGGGCCATGAAACCACATTTGCACAAGTGGTTGCTGATAAACTCGGCATCAGTATGAATGATGTTCATATCGTTCATGGTGATACTGGAAAGGTAGGTTTCGGTATGGGAACTTATGGTTCAAGAAGTCTTGCCGTGGGTGGTACGGCCATTGTGAAAAGTATTAACAAGATAATTGAGAAAGGAAAAAAGATAGCGGCCCATTTGCTTGAAGCCAGTGCTGATGATATTGATTTTGTCAATGGGAATTTCACGGTGAAAGGAACTGACAAGTCCATTGCATTTGGAAACATAGCTCTCACAGCTTATGTACCGCATCAATATCCTGACGATCTTGAACCCGGACTTGACTTTAGCAGTTTTTATGATCCGGCCAACTTTACGTATCCTTTCGGTTGCCATATCGCAGTTGTTGAAGTAGATAAAGAAACAGGTAAAGTTTCATTGAAACGTTTCATTGCAGTTGATGATGTTGGAAATGTTATCAATCCAATGATCGTGGAAGGACAAATTCATGGTGGCGTTGTTCAAGGAATCGGGCAAGCATTATTAGAGGGAGCAGAATATGACGAGAACGGTCAGCTCACCAATGCGTCTTATATGGATTACTGCATGCCAAGGGCCGATGATTTTCCAATGTTTGAAACTGCAGGCCAGGTGACGCCATGTCCACATAATCCGCTTGGTGTAAAAGGTGCAGGAGAAGCCGGGGCTATCGGTTCAACACCTGCAGTTGTGAATGCGGTGATCGATGCGTTGTGGAGTGGTGGGCATAAAGTAAAAGATATCCGCATGCCATTGACATCGGAAAGAGTGTGGAGAGCAATGCAGAATTAATCCCTAAATCTTCGCCTCAGGCGGAGACTTAGGAAAAGTTCTATGATTAAGAAAATAGTTTTTTATGAACCCAGCTAAAGTGCTATTATGATACTTCCGTTGCGTCGCACTCTTGTACTATTGAATTTCTATTCAGCAGGCAAGTAAAATTTTTAATTGTTAATTATTAATTCTTAATTTTTATGATCCCAGTTGCATTCGATTATCAAAAAGCAAAAACCGTTGATGAAGCTATTGCAGCTTTATCAAATGGTAACACCAAAATATTAGCCGGAGGTCATAGCTTAATACCAGCTATGAAACTCCGCATGAGTCAGCCATCAAAGCTCGTTGACATCAGTGGCATCTCAGCATTGAAAGGGATAAAAGAAGAAGATGGTGAAATAGTGATTGGCGCAGCTTCAACCCATGCAGATATTGCCAGTGATAAACTCATCAACAACAAACTTTCTTTTTTTGCAGAAGGCGCATCTATGATCGGTGATATACAAGTCCGCAATTATGGAACCATTGGCGGAAGCTTAGCCCATGCTGATCCGGCCGGTGATTGGCCCGCTTTAGTTCTTGCTGCCGATGCAGCTATTGAAGTACAGGGAAAAGGTGGTAAGCGAAGAATCAAGGCAACTGAATTCTTTATAGGGCTTTTCTCAACTGCTTTGCAGGAAAATGAGATCATTGTTGCTGTTAGAATCCCTGTTCCACCAGAGGGAACAAAAGCGACCTATCAAAAATTTTCACAACCTGCATCAAGGTTTGCAATTGTTGGTTGTGCAGTCGTTCGCTTTCCTGATGGCAAAACTAATATCGCATTCACTGGTATTTCAGATAATGCCTTTCGTGCCGATAGTGCTGAAGCTGCTTTATCAGGTGTGATCTTTTTAAGTGATCGCTACGCATCTGCTGAGTATCGAAAACATTTGGCAAAAGTGTATTTAAAGAAAGCCTTGCAGGCGGTTTCTTAATAAAAAATATTTTAAACAAATAAGGCGGTAGTAATGCCGCCTTATTTGTTTTGATTAATTTACGATATGCCCGAACTGAAAGACATAAAAAGAATGCTGTATGAGCAAGGCTACATTACTGATGATCCTGTAGCCATGTCTGTATTTCTTTCCTTGCAATTAAATAAACCATTGTTGATAGAAGGCCCGGCCGGTGTCGGTAAAACTGAAATTGCAAAAGTAATGGCGAATGCATTGCAAACGGATCTGATCCGCCTGCAATGTTATGAAGGGCTTGATGCCACACATGCTTTATATGAATGGAACTACCAGCGTCAATTGCTGCATTTAAAAATGGTAG
Organism: Chitinophagaceae bacterium; assembly: GCA_035764525.1. GTDB lineage: Bacteria > Bacteroidota > Bacteroidia > Chitinophagales > Chitinophagaceae > VBAS01. The sequence continues at coordinate 2,511 of DASTZB010000127.1, forward strand.
AGCACAATCAACAACCAGTAGAAGAAAAAGAGAGAACAATTTTCAGTGATAGTTTTTTAATGAAGCGGCCTTTGTTGCAGGCGATAACACATCATAAAAAGCCCGTTTTATTGATTGATGAAATTGACAGGAGCGATGAAGAGTTTGAAAGTTTTCTATTGGAAGTTTTGAGTGACTGGCAAATTACAGTACCTGAAATCGGAACAATAAAAGCAATTCATATTCCTCAGGTGATTTTAACAAGCAACCGAACAAGAGAATTAAGTGAAGCTTTAAGAAGGCGTTGCCTTTATTTATATATAGACTATCCTGATTTTGAGAAAGAATGGATGATCGTAAAAAATAAAGTGCCTGGTATTGATACAAGACTGGCTGAACAAATCACTGGCTTCATGCAAGAATTAAGAACTATCAAATTGGAGAAAACTCCCGGCATTGCTGAAACACTGGATTGGGCAGCTGCATTATCTGCATTGCATATCGATCATCTTGATAAAAATATTATTGAACAAACCCTGGGCGTTGTGTTGAAAGATTGGAAAGATACAAGACAGGTTCAACTATCATTGAGCGAATTAATGGAAAAGACCGGTGTTCATTCTAAGTTATGATCACAAGACAAACATCTCTTTCAAAAAATATTGTACAATTTTGTCGCTTCCTTCGGCAAAAAGGGTTTGGTGTAACGATTGAAGAAGAAAGCTTATCCCTCCAGGCTTTACAATTCATCGATTACAACAACAATGATATTTTCCGCCAAACATTAAAAGCAACTCTTTGTGATAATAAGTCCCAATTAGATGAATTTGACAATTTATTTCATGAGTACTGGAAAGAACTGGACAAAGCGGTTAATGCTAAGACAAAAGAAGACCCAAAAAATAAAACTGCTTTTCAGCAACAGGCATCTTACAAAACATTAAAAAAATGGTTGTATGGAAACGGCAATAATGAAAATGAAGAAACTGCCACCTTTAGCATACAGGAAACTCTTTTACGAAAAGAT
>DASTZB010000128.1:0-15622 GCA_035764525.1 Chitinophagaceae bacterium
GACGCTGGCCTTTGAATTACTTCGCCGGCTGCAATTTGATTGGCAATGTTATCTGGTAATAGTAAAATCTTGTCAGGCAATTCTTCGTAATTTGGGCTGCTAAAATACGTTGATTATCTTAAGCATCTCGCATGAAAAAAATATTCTTTATTGTCGCGGTTTTTATTTCTTCGGTTGGTTTTTCACAGTACAGGAGCAGGCTTTCTGTTGATAAATGGGTTGATAGTGTATTTAACTCATTAACACCAGAGCAAAGAATTGCTCAACTGATGGTGATCAGGGCTCATTCTAATCTTGGTGCCGATCATATTGCAAAAGTGACCAGTGATATCCAGCAATACGATGTTGGCGCTTTATGTTTTTTCCAGGGCGGACCGATACGCCAGGCGACTCTTACAAATTTTTATCAAAGCATTGCAAAAACTCCACTGATGATCACCATCGATGGTGAATGGGGAGTTGGTATGCGACTCGACAGTGTTACAAAATATCCTTATCAACTTACACTTGGCGCGATGGATAACCAGCGATTGGTTTATGAAATGGGACTGGCAGTTGGCGAACAATGTAAACGACTCGGGATTCATGTGAATTATGCGCCGGTGGTTGATATTAACAATAATCCAAACAACCCGGTTATTGGTTATCGTTCTTTTGGGGAGGACAGGGACAAAGTAATAAAGTTTGGCATTGCTTACATGAAGGGAATGCAGGATGCAGGTATTATGGCTTGCGCCAAACATTTTCCGGGTCATGGTGATGTTGATGTGGATTCGCATCTTGATCTGCCTGTAATAAATAAAACAAGAGCTGAGCTTGACTCAAATGAATTAAAACCCTTTCGTGAGTTGATAAATGCAGGGATCGGCAGTGTAATGGTAGCGCATCTTTCTGTGCCGTCAATCGATACAGGGGATCATCGTGCAACTTCTATTTCTAAAAATACAGTTACCGGTATTTTAAGAGATGATCTTGGCTTCAGCGGTCTCACATTTACAGATGCATTGGAGATGAAAGGTGTTGCAAAATATTTTCCCGGCGGTGTTATTTCGGTTGAAGCATTGATAGCTGGTAATGATATGCTTTGCCTTCCTGAAGATGTGGGAAAAGCAATTGATGCAATAAAAGCCGCGATAAATGAAAACAGGTTGAGTTGGGATGACGTTGATGCAAAAGTGAAGAAAGTTTTAAAAGCCAAATATCAACTCGGGTTAAATCAACTAAAACCAATTGACACAACTAATCTCATCGCTGATCTGAATAAAAAAGCGGATGCCATCAGGACGAAGGTGGCGAAAGAAACCATTACTGTTTTAAAACAAGGAATGGGTAATGCTTCGCTGCCGTTAAAAAAGGATCACAAGGTTGCTTACATATCGATCGGCGATTCTGTCGTGAATAGTTTTGGACAAGAATTAGGTGGATCTTATAAAACGGATTCTTATTTATTATCATGGAAAGATGGTGATGAAAAAGCAGATTCGATTTTCGAGCAGGTGTTGGATAAGTATGATGCAATTGTAATGGGCATACATAATTTCAGTAACCGCCCTGCAAATAATTACGGCATTACTAATTCATCTCTTTCCTTATGGCGAAGACTTAATAAACCAAACAGCATCACACTTGTTTTTGGAAATGTATTAGCCGCAACTAACTATTGTGATGCTAATGCGTTGGTTGCCTGTCACCAGGATGATAATATTACAAGGCATGTTGCCGTTGACTTTTTAAGAGGAAAACTCGGCGCATCGGGAAAACTGCCTGTGAGAGTTTGCAATTTCACGGCCGGCTTTGGAATTGATATAGGTGCTGCCGAGAAAATTGATCCTTCGATGAAAAAGGCATGGATGGCACAAACAATTGATTCCATCGTAACTGATGCAATTTCACAAAAAGCATTTCCAGGTTGTGTTGTATTGGCAGTAAAGAGCGGAGAAATTATTTATGATAAAGCATTTGGTAGTTACGCAATCGACAAGCCTCAACCTGTAACACTTGAAAGTATTTTTGATCTTGCTTCGGTCACAAAAATTTCAGCTACCACTCTTTCTATTATGAAACTTTATGAAGAAGGAAAGATCAAATTAAATAACACATTAGGCGATTACCTGCCATGGACGCAACATTCTGATAAAGCGAACCTGCGAATTGAAGACATATTACTGCACGAGGTTGGATTGACTCCCACGATTTTCTTTTATAAAGAAACAGTTGATTCGGCAACAGGAATTCCCAATCCTGCTTTGTATTCAGATAAACCCAAACCGGGTTATGCAACTCGTGTTGCAGAGAATTTGTATTTAAAAAATGAATGGCAGGATACAATGCTTACCAGAATAATCAAAAGTGCACCACCCCGGGTTGGCAGATATTCTTACAGCGATAATGATTTTATTTTCCTCGGAAAAATTGTAGAACAGCTTTCAGGGATGACACTTGATCAGTATGTAAGAAAAAATTTTTACGCAAAATTGGGCCTAGAAACGACAGGCTTTAAACCAAGAGAACGGTTTGGTGTTAACAGGATCATTCCGACGGAGGAAGAAAAATATTTTCGCAAGCAATTGCTTTGGGGTGACGTGCATGATGAAGGCGCATCCATGTTTGGCGGAGTAGCAGGACATGCCGGTTTATTTTCTGATGCATATGACCTTGCAATGCTTTATCAAATGTTGCTGAATGGTGGTGAATTAAATGGTGAAAGGGTTTTTAAAGAAGAAACAATAAAATTGTTTACAGCTTATCATAGCAAAGACAGCCGCCGTGCTTATGGCTTTGATAAACCAGAAAAGGATAATATAACAAGGAGAGAACCTTATCCATCACTAATGGCTTCACCCCAAACATTCGGACATACAGGTTTTACCGGCACCTGTGTCTGGGTAGATCCGAAATATGACCTTGTTTATATTTTTCTTTCTAACCGTGTGAACCCTTCAAGAAATAATCCTGCATTTGCACAATTGAATGTAAGAGGTAAGATCCAGGATACAATAATTGAGGCTATTAAATAGGCAGCCTCATCAGCACCTCTTTAATATCTTCATACTGTTCCCATGGAATAAAATGTCTTGCTCCCGGTAAGATTTTTACTTCCACTGACTTTGCTTTTGTCAATTTCTTTTTTGCATAGTCAGCGTTACCAACCGGGACAAATGTATCCTTATCGCCATGAATGATCCAGACAGCACAAGTTATCTTATCCCATTCTTTGTCGGTTTCCTTTAAATCTGATTTTAAATAAACCAATTCTTCATTGCTGGGGCGAAAAGCACCGGGCAAAAAGTATTGCAATGGCGAATCTTTTACCATAAATCGCCAGCGTTCTGGTTTTTCCTCATTGGGATCTACAGAACCAGCAAGCAGCACAAGTCCTGTAAATAAATTTTCATTATCCATTTGCAGCTTTACGATCATCGGGCCACCCAGTGAATGACCAACTGCATACATTGCCTTACCATTTTGAAAACTTTTGACGACCGGACTAATCAATTTTGATTGGTCATCTAAATTTTTTGCGTCACCAAAATGACTATAACCAAACCCGGGACGATCAATTGAGATCATCCGGTACTTACCAAGCAGATCTTTATCCTGCATATATTTTTCAAAAGCGGTCCATCCGCCCGGTGAACCATGTACAAAAAATAAAGTGGGAAGTGTATCATCGCCTGTTTTTGCATAATGCATCCCAAATCCATCAACCTCAATGGTTCCTGTCTTAAGTGCCACATTATTTTTTGAGAATTTTTCTTTCGCTTCGCTATCTCTCATTCGAAATTTCATACTGCATTGTGCAAAGACAAGCCAAACTGCGATCAATATTAAAAAACCAAACAGTAATCGCCGGAAGATTTTTCGATTCATTAGTTAAACTTACAAAGAAAAAAGACTGTGACTGTCCGGTTGTTTACCGTTGTAGGTAGATAAAGCATATAAGGAATAAAAAGCTTATAGGATCGGTTCTTTTCTGGACACTATATACCTTATTTACTTTTTATACTATTTGTCTCTCCTTGGTTGTTGAGGCGGACGATTTTGCCCACGTTGTTGACCACTTTGCGGACGATTCGGATTTTGTTGTGGCCCTTTTTGTTGTGGTCCTTTTGGCTGTTGCCCTCTTTGTTGTTGAGGTGGTTGCTGCTTGTGTTGTCTTGGTTGTTGCTGTTTTTGTTTTCTTTTCTTGTCAGCTCTTTCAAGTGATTGCAAACTTATCTGGCCAACGAGTTCGACAAATTCGGGCTCAACCTCTTTTACCTTGGAGGAAGTGATTTCAGCAATTTCCAGTTCTTCAGGGATTACTCCCTGTATATTCAGCGATTTTATTTTTCTTACTCTTTCAATTGTAACCGGGTATTGTTTATTGCTGTCAGGCAGTACATACCACATCAGGTTTTTGAAAATATCCTTTTTTATCAGCAATGCATTTCCTTTTGCCACTTGTATGTTATCACAGTTTTCAGGAAAACCCTGCAATGCATCCAGGTAAGTATCTAACTCATAATTCAAGCAACATTTCAATCGTCCGCACTGGCCGCTAAGTTTTGTTTGATTAATAGATAGATTTTGATACCGGGCCGCCGTTGTATTTACTGACTTGAATTCAGTAAGCCATGTGCTGCAACAAAGTTCACGGCCACAACTGCCAATGCCACCAACCTTTGCACTTTCCTGTCTTGCCCCAATCTGGCGCATCTCCACTTTCAGCTTAAATTCAGATGCGTATATTTTTATCAGCTCGCGAAAATCAACACGACCATCGGCGATATAAAAGAAAGTTGCCTTGCGACTGTCAGCCTGCATCTCTACCTGGCTAATTTTCATATCAAGCTTAAGTTGCTTGGCAATAGCACGGCTCCGGATCACTGCTTCTTTTTCCCGGCTCTTACTGTGCCGCCAAGTATCAATATCACGGTCGCTGGCGCGGCGCAATACTTTTTTCATTTCCGGGTTATCTTCCTTTACTTCATGTTTCTTCATTTGCAACCTCACGATCTCACCCGTCAGCGATATTTCACCAAGGTCAAAGCCGCTAACGCCTTCTACACAAACCATATCTCCTTTTTCAAACTGATGGAGGGTAGTATTTCTGAAAAAATCTTTGCGGCTACCATTATTAAAGGAGATCTCCACCACCTTGCATTCATCGGCCACATCAGCTATCGGCATATTTAGCAGCCAGTCAAATGCATTCATACGGTTGCACCCGCCGGTACTGCACCCGCCGTTGCTCTTACATCCATTCGGTTTACCCGTTCCGCAATTGTCGCAACCCATGTTTGCAATTAAAAATTAATAATTAAAAATTGAGGGAGATAATTATAGAGCCGGCAGCATTACTACTATCATCGCCTGTTGTGTCACTCACTTGTACGTTCTCATCGTTACTCAGCTTAATGTGTTAAGGCTGAAGTTTGTCGATCAGAATTCCAAATGTTGAAGTGTGCGACGCAACCATAGTTGAATATAGATCAGGAAGATGACTCAATAATTAAACTCACAAATTCCAAAAACTCACCACTCACTCCCGATTGCTTTCGGGACCATACTCACCCCTCAGGTTGCCAAAAATACAATTTTGTCCTGAATGATGTGATAAAGCTTAATAGTGAGGGCATGAAAGAGGATCTTGGCGTTGGCATTGCGTTCTATATAATAGGTGGCCCGGTCCAACTCTTCTATAATCGCCTGCTGCTGACTGATATCGGCAAGCCGATTCAGCCTGTCAGCAAAATCTTTTTCGTTATCAGGCAGGTGAATATTGCTGCCCATGATCTTTGAACGGATGGATTGCTCAAGCAAATGATTGAAATAACGGAGAAACTGCTTTTGTTTTTCCCGGCCAAGACGGCTGGTCTCTTCTACCCATTTGGTTTGTGCGATCGGGCCGGTTTTAATAATTGAGTTCAGCCAATCGCGGAGAATGCCCTGCCAATCTTCTTCTGAGTGTTGCAACAATTGTAATGCTTCACGATAATTGCCTTCCGCAGTAGCGGCCACCTGTCTTGCTTTTAATGGGTCAATTTTATTTTCGATCAGGGCAGTTTCAATATCGACTGTTTCAAGCATCGGTATCTTTATCATCTGACAGCGACTCACGATCGTCGGCAAAAGCAATGTTTCATTTTCTGCTACTAATATAAATAAGGTATTGGGTGGCGGTTCTTCGATCAACTTTAGGAGTTTGTTTCCTTCGGCGCCGAGATATTCCGGCATCCACATGATTAGAACCTTGTATTCGCTCTCAAAACTTTTCAGACTCAGCTTGTGAATGATGTCATTACATTCATTGGCAGTTATGTTGCCTTGTTTGTTTTCAGCTCCGATGAATTGCAACCAGTCATAGACATTTCCGTAAGGATAATTATTTACAAACTCTCTCCATTCAGTGATATAATCTACACTCAGCGGTGGTGTGCCTGACTTTTTTGTGACTACAGGATAACTGTAATGAATATCCGGATGAACGAGTTGGTTTGCTTTTGTGCAGGAGGGACAGATACCACAACTGTCGTTTGAAGTTTGAAGTTTAGGGTTTAAGGTTGTTGGTTCTTCTCCAAAAAGTGAAGCATTAGAATTTGTTTGGGGTTTGGGATTTGCTTTTTCACATGTTAAATACTGCGCCAATGCTAATGCCAGCGATAATGCGCCACTTCCTTCTTTACTTAAAAAAAGTAAAGCATGGCTAAGGCGGTTGTGCTGGATCAGTTCGACTAATTGTTGTTTTACTTCCAGCTGGTTAATGATCTTTGAAAATTGCATCGAGGCGAAAATAATTCTTCTTAAAATAAAAAAGCGTCCTGATTTTATCAGAACGCTTTTGTTGTTGGTAGGACTTCTATTAATTAAGATATTTTGTTATTTCTTCACTCATCGGGTTCACTTTGTTATGGAACACAGCGATCAACTTTCCGTTTTCGTCCAATAAGAATTTGGTGAAGTTCCAGTCAACAGGATTTTGCAAATATTTTTTCCAGACAAGGTCCTTTGAAGTAGTTCCTTTTTCAGCTTTAGCTAATTCCCGTGATTGTTCAAGCAACCATTTATAAATTGGCGCCATATCATCGCCTTTCACAGAAATCTTTTCTGCCATTGGAAAAGAAACGCCAAAATTCTTTTTACAGAATTCTTGTATCTCTGTATTGGTACCTGGCTCCTGTTCGCCAAAGTTATTTGCAGGAAAACCAACGATCACTAATTTGTCTTTATACTTTTCATATAGTTTTTCCAGGTCAGCATATTGTGGCGTGTTGCCACATTTTGAAGCCGTGTTAACGATCATTATTTTTTTGCCTTTATAAGCTGAAAAATCGATCGGGCTTCCATCAAGTCCGGGTACTTTGAAATCATAGATAGCAGGTCCTTCTAATGAGACTGATAATATCAGTGCTAGCAAGAATATTTTCATGTTTTTATTTTTTTGAGGATGACAAAGTTAAGAAGCTCTTGCTTGTAATTCCCAATAATCTTTTACCACTAAAATCCTGCCGATTATTGTCTTTCATAGCTTCCAAGGTCGGGAGCAACACCAACAGGTCTTGGTTTACCATCCAGATCGATAGTAACACTGGCATTGGTTGCTTTGTTCTTTGCCGGAGATTCATCTTTTAACCGAAAACTATAAAATCGTTTTGAGGTATTTATGGAATCGAATGCAGGGTATTGATTATTGATGATCTGGTTAGACGTAATATTGGCAGGAGGATTTTGAACCTTCCAAAGATTGTAGTCAAAATTTACATTGAAGACAGTACTACCACTTTTTGCTACCACCACTTCATCTTCTACTGTACCGTCTTGTCCCCAGAATATACAATTGCGAAACAACGCAGAAAGATTTGCTGTGACGGGACTATTATTTACAAGAATATAATTGCTTACAAAAAGAACCGGATCACGATGAAGAATATAACTATTAGAAAAACTTGCAACAGTGCAGTGGGTGAATTGATAATCGCCACCTTTAGCAAGAATTACATTTTTGCCACAATTGCTTACCAAACAATTTCTTGCTCTTATACTGCTGTTGATAGCAATAATGCCTGCATCGTACGCATTATCAATAATGCATTCATCCAAGGTCAATTTTGGATTTATTGAAGGATCAAGGACCGCCAAAGCCTGGTAAGCATTTTTAATAACTGCATAATTAAACACATTGTCTTTACTCGTGTTTCTGAAATAAATACCCGGCCATCCACCGGGAAAATCATTATAAGGTTCATCAAGCCTGTCTCCAAGGAATTGAACACGGTCAATCGTATCCTTTGCGCCATTTATTTCTAATGTACCGTCAACCAATATTGGGGCATCTGCATGTACATAAATGCGGCAACCTTTATTGATGGTGAGTTTTTTATTTGCATCAATTATTAGTGATCCCAGGATCACATAAGGCAAATCATTACTCCAAGTTTCATCAGTAGTAATTTTTTTATCACGATAAAAATGTGCATTCTGTCCCCATGCTTCTAAACTTACCTGCTGGCTCGTGCCATTATAATTTACCTGTATACTGTCCTTAACAATAAAAGGAATATTGGCAGCGCTTTGATTGATACTTACAGAAACGAAAACATACACACTGTCATTTGCTTCAATTTCAATATTTGAAACCTCAGGTCCCACAAAACCATCGGCATTTATTTTAAAATAGGAAGTATTACCGCCCATCAGTTTAATTGATGAAAGTCGGAGCTTTTGGTCATTCTCATTTATAATTTTAAAAGACTGGGTGATAGAACCGGTGGTAGTAAAAACAGTATCAAATTTTAATTCTTCGGTTGAAAGAACGACTTGTGCATCGGGACTTGCAATGAAGGATTCTTTCTTGCAGGCATAAAAAAGGATAACAATGGATATTGAAACAAACAGGAGGTTCTTCATTGACCTCAAAAGTAAAACGAAGACTTTGAAAGAGGAAATGTGAATGAATATAATTTGAAATTGAAATTGCTTGTCACCGGGAAGCAACACAAAGAGTAGCAATGGATAATTTTACATTTTGTGTATGTAAAAGCTCACGTCCGCAAGCTTCAAGAGTGGCCCCGGTAGTTACAACATCGTCGACCAATAATAAATGTTTGTCTTGAATTGCTTGTGGCTCTATAAGCTGGAATTTACCCTCAATATTCTTCCATCTTTCAATTCTTCCTTTTTTGGTTTGTGTTTCAGTATGCTGTGGTCTTGTTATTACCTTATCTAAAATTGGGAGCGACAAAATTTCTGCTATTCCCTCACAAAGGATCGTTGCCTGGTTGTAGCCTCGTTTTTTTTCTTTTGATGGAAAAAGCGGTAAGGGCACTAATGCCTCTATCTCATTGAAACGTGTAACATTTTTTAAAGCATTTCCCATCAATCGGCCTAATTGCAATCCGAGATCTTTATTGCCTTTATATTTCAATTGATGCATAAGATGTTGCACAAGCGATTCTTTTGTAAAATATAAATGAGCTGAAGCATTCAGGATTGGCAATCGTCCCCAAAAATCTTTTTCAACAGGATTGTTTGGATGAATTTCAAAATTTGTTTCAGGTAAAGAAGAAAGACAGCGAATACATAAGCGACTTTCAATATTTAACAAGTCACTGCCACACCCATCACAAACATGGGGAAAGACAACCTGGAGTAGTGATTCTTTTATTTCCTTGAAGCCGATCATTTTAAATGACCTATTAAGTTACTTAAAACAAATATCTGTATAGTTCTTCTACCTGTCCCATCGTCACTATTTCAATATTGAATTTTTGTTTTGCCAATCCTTTTTGATTGAATTTTGAAACAATGATCTTTTCAAATCCAAGTTTTTCTGCTTCGGCGATACGCTGATCGATCCTGTTAACTGCTCTAATCTCGCCACTCAATCCAACTTCACCTGCAAAACAAATATGTTGAGGTAATGGCGCGTCTTCAAAAGAAGATAATAGCGCACATAAGACCGCAAGATCAATTGAGGGATCTTCAATTTTTAATCCACCGGCTATATTTATAAATACATCTTTCACTCCAAAATGAAAACCGCCTCTTTTTTCTAATACTGCCAGTAATAATTGTAATCTTCTCAGATCAAAGCCACTAACTGTACGTTGAGGCATTCCATAAACTGATTGCGTAACCAACGCTTGTATCTCTATTAGTAGTGGTCGCATGCCTTCGATTGTGGCGGCAATTGCAATTCCGCTTAGGTGATCTTCCTTTTGTGTAATTAGGATTTCGCTTGGGTTTGTTACAGCCCGCATTCCTGCATCTGTCATTTCATAGATGCCAAGGTCTGATGTGCTTCCGTAACGATTTTTCAAAGTTCTTAAGATACGATATGCATAATGACGATCACCTTCAAATTGCAATACAGTGTCAACCATGTGTTCGAGAATCTTTGGTCCTGCAATAGCACCTTCTTTAGTAATATGACCGATTAAAAAAACAGGAGTATTTGTTTCTTTTGCAAACCGTTGAAACTCTGATGCACACTCACGTATTTGTGATATGCTGCCTGGAGATGAATCAATATAAGGCGTTTGTAAAGTTTGAATTGAATCAATTATGACAAGGTCAGGTCTTAATTTTTTTATTTCCTGGAAAATAACCTGTGTAGACGTTTCAGTAAGCAAATAAAAATTTTCTACTGAACTAGCTGAAGTATCTTTTCTAATCCTGTCTGCACGCATTTTAATTTGAAGTTCACTTTCTTCACCGCTTATATAAAGAACTATTTTGTTTGACAGTTTTAAACCATTTTGTAAGAACAAAGTTGATTTACCTATACCTGGCTCACCTGCAACGAGTACAATGCTTCCGGGAACAATACCGCCACCTAATACACGATTCAATTCTTCATCCGCAGTGATCAATCTTTTTTCTTCACTGCTTCTAATTTCGTCAAGTTGAATTGTTTTGTTTGTTCGTTCTATTGATTCATTATAATGTTCCCACCCATTATTTTTTGCAGTTTCTTTTTGTATTATTTCTTCAACAAAGCTGTTCCATTGATTACATGATGGGCATTGACCAATCCATTTCACACTTTCATATCCGCAGTTCTGGCAGAAAAATGCTTTTTTAACTTTACTCATAAAATAAAGTTAGCTTTTCGACAACATCCCGGTCTTGTTTTATAAAAAGTAATTTTCGATAAAAAATAAAACCGTTTTATAAGTTGATAAAAAACGAATAACAGGAAAAAATCAAAATGATCAATTATTATGAAGTATATAAAAGTAAAAAGGGCCAATCTTATCGATTGACCCCCTTACTTACTAACCCATTAAATTCTGATACTAAGTTACAATTCTGACTCACATTTCAAAATAATTTTTTCTTCCTGTGTATAACTTTTAGGTTAACTTGTGATGTTGTAGGCCTTTATGCTGCAAAACGACTAACAGATGAACAATTCCATGAAATACAATTATTTATGAAGGATAAGGCTCTGAATATATAGAATGATTTTCGTCTATAAATCGAATTTCTTTTTTTTATTTTAATGTCAAAAAGACTGTAAAAATTTGAAGCAAGTTGCCTTTTTTGCACTTTAAAAAAATGGATCCAGCTTTGATATAATTTCCTTTAAAACATATTAATATGACACCAGGAATTCTTCTAATCTCTTTATTGTTTGTGGGTATCAGTTTGGTGGTTTCAATGATACTTAAAAGCAAGTTTTCAAAATATAGCAAAGTGCTTCTTAGCAATGGTATGAGCGGAAAAGAAATTGCCGAGAAAATGTTGAGAGAAAATGGAATTTATGACGTGAAGGTCACGGCATCGCAAGGCTTTTTATCTGATCATTATAATCCTTTAAATAAAACTGTAAATCTTAGCCCGGAAGTTTATGAAGGGACCAGTATCTCATCGGCTGCTGTTGCTGCTCACGAATGTGGTCATGCGGTCCAACACGCCAATTCTTATAGCTGGCTAATGATGAGGAGCCGACTTGTACCCGTTGTACAGCTGACTTCAAATTTTGTGAATATTGTATTAATAGTCGGAGTAATTATGGCAGCTTCTGGCAACACGACTTTGCTATTGGTAGGTATAGCAATGATGGCAGTTACGGTATTATTCACCCTGATCACTCTTCCCGTTGAGTTTGATGCCAGCAAAAGAGCGCTAGCATGGTTGGAAACAACCAACGTGACAAATAGTATGGAGTATCCAAAAGCTAAAGACGCATTAAAGTGGGCTGCGATGACTTACGTGGTAGCAGCACTTGCGGCAGTTGTTACCCTGATACAATACATTATGATATTCCTGGGAAGCAGAGATCGCAATTAAAAAATTGATTAGAGGCAAGATTTATTTCTTAATGGCCGTGCAGCATGATGCACGGTTTTTTTTGTCATAGTTTGCAAATCGAATATAGAGAAATCCTATATTTGGTTACTACTATCACTTCACAAAACTACAAATCATGAGAAAACTAATCGGACTTAGTCTGATGCTCTTTTTCTGTATTACAAGTACAGCATGGGCACAAACGACAGAGATTTCCGGAAGAGTTGTTGATGCTAATGGTTTACCAATTGCAAACGCCTCTATTCGGGAAAAAGGTACCAAAAATGGTACAACAGCCAATTCCAATGGCATTTTTAAAATCAAAGTAAAAGAAGGTGCTACATTAACGTTTAGCGCCGTTGGCTTTGAAGCAGTCGAATTTTCAGCAAAGGATCAAATGACCGCTTCAATGGCGATTGACGTTAAGGGAATGAGTGAGGTAGTAGTGACAGGTACAGGTGCAGCTACTTCTAAACGAAAACTTGCCATTGCCGTAGAAAGCATTTCAGCAGACAAATTGCCTGCTGCTCCTACCGCTTCGATTGATCAAGCCCTTGTAGGAAAAATTGCAGGAGCACAAATCAGTTCTGTAAATGGTAATCCCGGTCAACCAACGAACATTCTTTTAAGAGGTATCAACACCCTAAGAAGCGGAACATTTCCAATGATCTTATTAGATGGTATTGAAGTAAAGGCCACTGATTTCAATTCATTAGATGTTAATTCAATTGAAAGGATTGAGGTGATTCAAGGAGCTGCAGCAGCTACAATGTATGGTGCCCAGGGTGCCAATGGCGTTATTCAGTTATTCAGCAAAAAAGGAAGAAATGGGAAATTGAATATTGATATTTCTTCCAGCATTGCTCAAAACTCACTGCTTAATGTTGGAGATCTTCATAAAGCTTTTCATCACAGTCTTGTCACCGATGCTAATAATAATGTAGTGAATAGTGCTGGTGTGCCCCTAGTGTTTGATCCAAATATCAGCCATTATAAAGACAATGTAGTTTGGAACAGTCTGGATCCGACGAATAGCAATGTAAAAGAGTATGACAAGAACCTGCAGTATTATGATCATAATAAAATGTTTTTCCAGGATGCCTATACTTATAATAATTCGATCTCAATAAATGGTTCAAGAGACAGGCTTGATTTTAATATTACAGGATCGGATACCCGCCAGGAAAGTGTTTTTAAAGGCAATGGAAAATATGCCAGGAGCAATTTTATAGCCAATATTGGAATAGAGCCAATCAAGAATCTTAAGATCAGGTCACTCACTCAATTGGTGTACACAAAAAATACATTGTTGGACGAAACCGGACGTACGATTATTTATGCATTGAACAATTCCAGGCCATTTGCAAATTATGGCTACAAAAGCCCGGATGGCAATTATGGTGCTTACTTTGGTGACGCAGTGGGTGTAAATGGTTATAATCCCAATTATCAAAATCAATATGGTCATCCTGATGATCAAAAAATTGATGTGATTCAGAATATCAGTGCTAACTATAAATTTTTGAAATATTTTGAGGCAGATGTAAAATATGGGATCAATTATCAGAATAATGATATTGTTTACCGAATAGATGCTCAGGACAACAACCTAAATGCAGATTACTGGGATTATTGGTTGGAATATTATTCCCCACGGTATAGTGCTGGTGCCCCAAATAAACCAGGGGAAACAGGTGAAATTAACAGGCAGGTTTATAAAACAACATTCCAGAATTTCCTGCCGTCTCTCACGGTAAGATTGGATCTGGAAAAAGATTTTGGGATCAAACTACCGATCAAATCAACTACTTACGCTGCTTATGATTACCGTAAAAATGTATCCACTTCTTTTCTTGCTTATGGTGTAGATGCTCCTTCATTTACTCCTTTTACAATGTCGAATATGGCTACATATAAAGTTGTCACTGACACAAAGACTCCATTTGTTACTTATGGGTATGTTGTAGACGAGAAATTAGATTGGGGAGAAATTGGCGGTATCTCCGGTGGATTCAGAACAGACTATTCTTCTGCGTTTGGAAGAGGCGCGGATCCTTTTACATTCCCGCACTTTGGTGCTTATTTAAGAATGTCTTCATTTAATTTCTGGAATGGTGGAGCTCTCGGAAATATATTCCCTGAATTTAAATTAAGAGCATCTTATGGTAAAGCAGGTATCCAGCCCGGACCATTTGACAGGTATATAACATACAACACAAATAGCATGGGAGATAATGTGGCATTTGTTTTTAAAACAACTGATCCTAACCCTGATCTTAGTGTGGAGGTTTCAAGAGAAACGGAAATTGGAGCCGATCTTGTTATCAAAGGATTTAAAGGCAATTGGTTTAACAACTTCAATTTATCAGGAACTTATTGGGATAAGCAAACCGATAATGCAATTTGGCCTACAGATGTAGCACCATCTACAGGTACAGGTAGCATAATTGATAATTCATTTGGAATAAGCGCAAATGGCCTGCAAATTTCTTTGAACACGAATGCCTATACTTCAAAAAATATCAAATGGAATTTCACCGTTAACTTCAGCAGGCAAAATTCCGAGATATCTTTTGTAAAGGATAAACCAGTGGTATTAATATCTAATGCCGGTAGTTCAGGTTATGTATTGGAAGCAGGCAAAAAGATCGGTCAGCTTTTTGGCTACTTTATGTTGCATGCAGTTGATGAGATCAATCCTGCAACCGGTGACTACTATATACCAAAAGCAGACCAGGCAAAATTTGCAGTTGCAAGTAATGGATGGGTTGTTTATTCAAATCCTACGGATCCTAACTACAAACAACCTTATGTAACTCCAAACCAGTATAGTTTTGGTGACCCGAATCCTAAGTTCAACATGTCATTTATTAATGAAGTAAATATCAGCAGTTGGATTGCTATAGGAATGCAATGGGATTGGGTTTACAGAAGTCATTTATATAATCAAACCAAAGAGTGGATGTATCGCGACGGTATTCATGGTGATTATGACAACCTCATTACGATCAATCATGAAACAGGTGCATGGACTGCATTCTATCGTGGTGTGTATGCCCAGGTATCTAGAAATGGTACGAAGAACTATTTCTATGAAAACGCTGGCTTTGGCCGTTTGAGAAATCTTTCTCTTGCAGTCGATCTTGCTCATTTCATCAAGGTAAATGGAATTCGTAAAGTTCAGTTGGTATTCACCGGTAGAAATATTGCAACGATCACCAATTACACGGGCATGGATCCCGAGATCAGTTCCGGTTCGTATAATTCAGCGTGGGACAGGGGAGTTGATCATAACACTGTTCCAAATGTGAAATCTTACCAGGTTGGGCTTAATCTTGGATTTTAA
>DASTZB010000129.1:0-2510 GCA_035764525.1 Chitinophagaceae bacterium
CGATCGCATCAAATGTGTTATTGTCTGCCATGTTTACTTAGTATTTAAAATTGAATATTGATTTTCGTTTGGGATTTTTTATGAGCCCTGCTGAAGTGCTACTCTTTGACATTCGTTGCGTCGCACTCTTTTACTAAAACAATTCTATTCAAAATTCGAATGTGAACTCCCTATCGGGATTTGTTTAAACTTCTTTCATTCAATCCTCAGGTTAAAATCCGTGGCTATTAATATTTAACTCCTTCGGAAGTCACCCCTTTAGGGGGACAGGGGGTTTAAACATCACATCTTCGTACCGCATCCCTTAATGCCGCTATTTTTTCATCATTTGTTTTTCCTGTCGGCATAAATTCCTGTGCCACATAATCTTTAAAACCTGTTTTTACTATTGCATCCATGATCGCCGGGTAATATAATTCCTGGCTCTCATTTATTTCATGACGACCCGGCACACCGGCCGTATGATAATGCCCGATATACTGGTAATTATCAGTAATAGTTCTTATCACATCACCTTCATCGATCTGCATGTGATAAATATCATAAAGCAATTTAAAATTTGGTGAACCAATTCTTTTTACCAGTTCCACACCCCATGGCGTTCTATCACACATATAATCTTTGTGATTGATCTTGCTATTCAATAATTCCATTTGGATGATCACATCATTTTTTTCTGCCAAACCAATAATCTGTTTCAAACCTTCCACGCAATTATTCATTCCAGTCTCATCATCCATTCCTTTCCGGTTTCCACTAAAGCAAATAAGATTTTTGTATCCTGCTTCTTTTACCAAAGGGATTGTTTCAGAAAAATCCTTGATCAATTGCGGATGAAAGGTTTTGTTATTCCATCCTTCGGTAAGACTTACTTTACCGGCGATATAACACATAGAAGAATAAAGCCCATGTTTCTTAAGTGTTGGCCAATCTTTTGGAGCGATCAGGTCAATGGCGCCAATACCTATTTTTTTTACTTCAACACAAAGTTCTTCCAATGGAATATGATTATATGTCCATTGGCAAACGGAGTGATTGATATTGCCCTTCAATTTTAATTTTTTTAAATTTGATTCCTGAGCGGCAAAGGAACTTATAAAAGGAGCTACAGTTGCGGCCGCAGTTCCTGCTGCAATTTTTTTCAAGGCATCACGACGGTTTGATTTTGTCATAATAACATGCGGGTTCTAAAGTTACAAACATTACCTATTCATACCGGTTTCAATGTTTTTCTTTTTTCATTAAATAATATCAAAAAGAAAAGCAGTACAGCTACAGCAATGCCGGCAGGAACTAGCCATATACTTTTCCATGTCACAATTTTGTCAACTGTATAATAATCTTTCACATAGCCTGACAATAAAGTGCCGATCCACATTCCAACTCCATAGGTGGCCATCGTAATTAATCCTTGTGCAGAACTTTGAATTTTAATATCAGCCTTGCTATCGGTGTAGATTTGCCCGGTTACAAAGAAGAAATCAAAGCAAACACCGTGCAGAATAATTCCTGCAAATAACATCCAGAGATTTGCAGCTGCATCTCCATAGCTAAAAAAGAGAAAACGGACTGCCCAGGCGATCATGCCAATAGCGATCATCCATTTTACCCCCAGTCGACGAAAGAAGAAGGGGATCAATAAAATGAACAAGGCTTCTGAAAATTGACCAAGCGTCATACTGCTGGTTACATTTTTCATTCCTGCTTCGGTTAGATAAAGATTAGTGAAGCTGTAATAAAATGAAAGTGGTATACAAATAAGTATAGATGCGATTAAAAAAACTGTGAATGATCTGTCTTTAAATAAAACCAATGCATCAGCGCCAAGTACTTTTGCCAAAGTTGTTTGGGTGCCTTTTGCTTTGGGTGGAGTATCTGGTAAGGTAAAGCTTAATAAACCCAATATTCCCGACCCTACTGCAGCGATAACAAATGTTTGCGCTAACTGTTCTGTTTGCAGCTTGAAAACTTTATCGATCATCCAGCCAACTGCGATCCAGCCGATCGTCCCCAAAAATCTTACAGAAGGAAATTCTTTAGCCGGATCATTCATTTGACGAAAAGCCACTGAATTTGCCAATGCCAATGTAGGCGCATACATTAATGAATACAATAAAACTATCCAGTAAAAGAAAGAGGGGTTATCAATTCTTGTGATATAATATAGTAATGCAGCACCGACGATATGCAATACTCCCAGGAGCTTTTGTGCGGAAAAAAATCTGTCGGCGATCATGCCGACAAAAATGGGAGAGAAGATCGTTGCTATTGCCATTGCACTATAAGCAGCGCCAACCTGTACACCTGTTGCATGCAAAACCTTATCCAGATATGTACCCATTGTCACATACCATGCTCCCCAAATAAAGAATTGGAGAAACATCATCACTGACAATTGTACCCGTGTAGTAGCTTTCATGTTTATGAATGTGCCAGTTGTTGAGTTGGTTTATTTTTTCTGACAAAATAGATAACTGTAAATATCACAAGCAGGATTGCAGGCATTATAG
>DASTZB010000130.1:0-5109 GCA_035764525.1 Chitinophagaceae bacterium
TCTGTGTCGTATAAAATTTGATTTTGTCTTCTATGGTTTTACAGAATAGTATTTTATACTCCCATACTTCATACTCATTATTGTTTTGCAGGGTGAGTTTTCAAAACAATTTTGCTATCACATTTGCTATGGAGTGCCAAAAAAGGGTGTCCCTGATATCCCAGATGATTCTATTCAACACCATGAAGCCAAACACCAGCGCAAAGGGGCTGATGCGTTTTGTCCGCCACGAATCTATAACGGCAATTACTCCTGCAACAATCAAAATAATGTTTTTGGACATGTCAATACTACCATCACGGCTGACATCGAACCAGGCTCTGAATGTCCTGGACAAAGCCGGGCTAATCAATATAAAAGCTGTGCTACATATAAAGCGGCTGTGCAAGGCAGGTTTATGTGTATAAAAAATGGCGAGAAAATACAGTATTGCAAAGAATACAATCAAGGGTACATCCAATGCCACCCTTCTTGCGACAACTGCTATACCCTGTACTAATTCACGATGAAGGCTGGAATAGGTAACTAAATACATGGAGAATAGTACCAATGGAGCTACTACATAACTCAGGCGACCTACCAATCGGTGAAGTTTTATTTTCCCTTTCAAAATAAAGAAGGGTTGCACTAGTAACATAAGCAGCCACCCTATCATCATCATACCATGAAAGTGTATGACCCAGGTAAAATGAAAATTCCGGCCGGCGGGTGTAGTATAGTCAGCAAAACGGGGGAAGTGACGGATATAAGTTTTATAAAATCCGATATGCGCCAACACTAATAAAAGAAGAATGCCTATTATGATGCGGACGATGGCTCTCCGGGAAATGAGTTGCCCGCTTGGCAATGAAACATTCTTTACTGTTTCAATTTTTGTTTCTTCAAATTGCATGATTATTGCCTGGGCTTTTTATGATGTTATTAATTTGAAAACCGTTCTTCAATATTATAAACAATACCTCCGTACTCGATATAAGTAAAGAACACAGACCCGGCAAATAAAACCGGCCGGATTCACTGTTTCAAATACGTTAAGGGTGGCCCAACTTTTTCAACACCATGCTCCTTTCTCATATTATTTCTCTCTTCTTCCGACATATTCTTAGCTACCCCTTCACTGAGTTTCTTAAAATATTCTTCCATTTTACCTGCAGGTTGATGGCATATCATCACTTTTGCTTCTCCCGGCCCAATTTTCGCAAAAGTGTGAGGCACCATCCTCGGGCCAAATACAAGATCTCCCGCTTTCGCATTATAGGTCTTGTCCCCTACCTTGATAAGAAACTCTCCCTGCAAAACATACCACCATTCATCCGTATCATAATGAATATGGAGTACGGGTCCCCCTTCATTTTTTCGAGTTGATTCAAACATATACATACCTCCATCCGTATCTTTTGCTGATACCTTACAATAAAAAGTATCTCCGTCAAATGGAGAAATACTTTTGTCAAACCGGTCTTTTCCCGCATCTACTTTGAAACCTTTGTCATCACGGGTTCCTTTTCTAACCCTTGCATAAATAGTAACAGGAGCTGCAAGAAAAGACCCAAGGGCAAGTCCAAGTTTTAAAAAAGAGCTACGTTTCATAAATTCTATTTTAAGACGTTTAAAAAAATTGATGCTTTTTTTACAGCACTCCTTTTTACTTATTGATGAGCATTATTCCTTACTCTCTTGTAGTTTATTTCTGTTTTCTTTATTTCCTGATTACCGTCGACCTGGTATATCTCCACTGCATATTGATCATTGCTGATGATTCTTAACAGACTTCGGGTCTTTATTTTTTTTCCGGGATCCGCTTCAGTCTCGGATTCATAGATGATTGTTTTGGCAGTCGAATCGTAATTGCCCTCCAATAGGGCAATACCTGTACCCCAATGATTTTCAATCATGGCGCTGACAAACCTCTTTTTATTATTGTCATATGCTTCGATGCTCATATCAGTGTAGGATATTTCCTTCATGTTTGACCAGGGCATTTTAAATTTTTCTCCTTTTGTTTCTACAATAAAATAACGTCCATCCATAATTGATTTTCTTGTTGCAGTTCCTTTGAACTCAACTGCCTTTTGGTTTGGGTCGGGTGAAAAATGTTTACCGGTAAACATCCATTCACCTGCAATGCCCGAAAGAATTTCATGTTTTTTACCAGTCTTTGATAATTCAATCATTTGTTCCATCATTTTATCTTCACTTATATGGGTAATGCTATCCCAGTCTTTTGCAAAATAGCTTCCATATTTTGCCGACAAAGGCGGCAATCTTTTTTTCCATTCATCACTGCCTCGTGGAAACCGTTTTGAAAGACTGTCCGCTTCGAAAAACACCTGGTCAATTCCAGCCGGTGTAAGCACCAGCAAATACCTTACAGGAGCTTTTGATATCCTGTAAGAGTGTACCATGTTGCGAGGCCCAAATACCAGGCTGCCTGGGCCGGCTGATTTTAGTTGGCTGTTAATGTTGAAAGTTAATTCGCCTTCTATTACATACCAAAGCTCATCTTCTCTTGTATGAACATGCGATGGCACCCAATTCCAGTCAGTCGTATCCTTGTTATTAAATTCACAAATTGCAATGGCGCCACCGGTATTTTTGGTTGTCAATTTCCATTTACCGGTGCCGAGCTGGTATCCTCCTCCCGGGGGTACTATTACATAATCGAGTGGCTTACCGGATTGTGATTGCGCAATTATTTGCTGTTGGGAAAATTGCAGCATTAAGAAAATGATTACTATATGAATTAGTTCTTTTCTCATAATGCTTCCTCCTGCTTTTTAAGTAATGCAAATTATAGTCGAAACTTAGTTGTAGAAAGGAACAATGAGAAAGTGGGAGTGTTTATTGAGTAAGTGAGACCTGAAGTGTTTGTCCGGGCAACTTTCTTTTAATATCCAATGGCCTGTAAAAAATCTGATTTTTTTCTTTTAGAGACATCAAGAACATTTCCATTACGCATTACAACCTGCCCGCCTTCTCCACGGATGTATTTTTCCACATAAAACTTATTTACAATGGTGGAGTGATGAATGCGAATAAAAATATCTGCGGGCAGCAACTCTTCAAAATCTTTTAAAGTACGACTTACCAAAAGCTTTTGGTCAGTAGAAAGATAGATGTTTGAATAATTGTCACTGGCTTCAAGATAAATGATGTTTTCAATATTGATGAATTGAAGTCCATCACTTGTTGGTATTGTCAGCAATTTTGTCTGCTTCTTCTGCAAATGGTCGATCAGGAGATCTAATTGTGAAGATGAAGGAGGTTGTTTTTTCTTTTCTTCTGCTCTGGCAACCGCTCTTTTCAATTCTTCTATTTCAACCGGCTTCACCAGGTAGTCCAGTGCACAACTTCGAATAGCTTTTATGGCATAATGATCATAAGCTGTAACAAAGATGAGTTCAAAATTTTTGTAGGTCAGTTGCTGCAACATTACAAATCCATTCATTTGGGGCATTTCAATGTCAAGAAAAACAAGATCAGGTTTTGCTTCATCAATAATGCGAATCCCTTCTTCCGGATTATCGCAGCAGTCAATGATCTGAACCTGTTTGCAATGCCTGGAAATTTTTTCGCTTAACGAGCTAAGATTGCTTTGGTCATCATCAATTAACACCGCTTTCAGCATGATTCAAGTTTAAGATTTTGAGCTATTTATTCTTACAACAGCCTTTGTTCCCGAAGGAACGCCTTCTTTTTCAAGATCCGTGATCACAAGGTCATCGTCAATTCCATTTTGATTATGCAGGTGAATTCGCTCCCGGGTAATAGCAATGCCATACGATTGATGTTCGGGCTTATTTCTTTCTTTAAACTCGGCAGCTTTTTCCCTGCCAATACCATTATCAAGGATTGAGTAAACAATAAATTCATCGCAGAGATTTATTTTCAACTGTAATTGCCTGTTATTTTCCTTTTTATTCAACAAACCATGATGGATCGCATTTTCAAGAAAAGGCTGTACGATAAGGGGAGGCACTTTAAAATCACCATGCAATAAAGCAGGCTCAACATTTATCTCATAGAGAAATTTATCATTACACCGAAACTTTTCCATTTCGAGATATAGCTGTATTGTTTCCAAATCCATTTGAAATGGCACAAGGTTATTTTTAGAGCTATCCAATACCGATCGTATCAATTTTGCAAAACGGGCAAGATAAGACGTTGCCTTGTCTGACTGTTTGGTTTGAATAAGATTATCAATAGCGCTTAAACAGTTAAAGATAAAATGCGGATTCATTTGTGCCCGCAATGCCCGCATCTCAAGCTCCATAGCTTTTCGTTTTAAGCCTGATTGCTCATGTTTATTACGGAGCTGCTCATTTTTTCTTCTCAGTATAGTATTTCTTACAATCAGCACGGAGATCAATAGCAAGGCAATGCTGCCGGCAATAAGCAGGTTCTTTAATTGTGCCTGCTTTTGTAATTCTTTTTTGTTTACTGTTAATTGCTGGTCGCCCAACTCTTTGTCTTTTTTTAGCAGCCTGATTTTATTTTCCGCTTCTGAAGCTGCCAGGTAAAGAGCAGTTCTGCCGGCATATAATGCAGTTTCCATTGAATCTTTGATAAATGCGAACTGTTTGAAATAATGATAGGCGCTGTCCGTTTTTTTTAGATGATCATAAATTGATGCAAGCAGTTCGTACGTATCTTTCTGAAACTGTTTATTGTCTGCATGGCTGGCGGTTTGATTCAATTCCGTGGCGTAACCAAGAGCGGTTTGATAATTTGACTTGCCCAGGTAAGCTTTTGCCACCACTAGTAGATTAACCATCAGCGGGAAGACGTCATAGTTTTTTCGCAGCTGTGGAAGCCTGGGCAATACCTCAACTAATAAAGAATCATACTGTTTCCGGGCCAGCTGCAACTCCGTTGAAAAGCCGAAAGCATAAGCGCCAAATTTCTTTCTGACCGCAGGGTCGGTTGTATATAAATTAATATCATCTCTGTATTGCTGCTGGTACCAGGTCACGGAGTCATATTGTTTCAACATAAGGTGCGCATAAGCCATATCTTCAGTATGTGGCCAGATAAAGACAAATGGGCATTTATATTGAAGTGCCTGGTGATAATAATATAATGCTTTGGATGGATCGCCGGCCCGGT
>DASTZB010000131.1:0-9342 GCA_035764525.1 Chitinophagaceae bacterium
TTAATGTCAGCCGTTACTGCACTTGCATATTGAAAGGCAGGAATGGTATCGCGGTATTCAACTTTACCGGTTTTACCATCTACCATAAAACGTATTGAATAGTTCAGCACAGGGAATGTGCCGATAGCAAAATTTCCATAAACATCAGGAATTGAATCTTCATTAAAAAAACCAATGGCTGGCATTGTATAAGCCTCAGTTCCGGGAAAACTAACTTGCCATAGTAAAGAATCAGTGGCGCCGTCGATCGCAAGCATCCGGCCATCGACAGCGTTGTCTATTATGTCTTTTATACCGTCATTGTTGATATCAACGAGTACCGGTGATGATACAAATCCTTTGGTATCGCTTGATGCAAGAACTTTCGCATTAGAAATATTTCCCTGCATGATGTCGTGCAGAGTTGTTTTGTAAAGATGTCCTGCCAATGTTTCTCCACCTGTTCCAAATAAAACCAATACTTCCTTATTACTCTTTCGTTCGCAAACAACTGACATATAAATTTCTTTACCATCCGGCACTTCCACATTTGCCAAAATTTTTCCCGTTTTGCTGCTTAACACCAATATTCTTCCTGCAGGACGGTTGGGGTCGCCGGGACGAGCTTTCGCATCTCCACCGTTTGCAATAATTATGTCTTCTATACCATCATTATCCTGGTCGGGAATAAATTGCGGCGTGGTAAAATTATACCAGCCCCCGTCTGATCCATCTGTTTTTATTCTCCCGGGAAAAAATGTCCAGATAGTTTTTCCGTCAACACCATTGACTGCTATAAGCTGGGCCCATCTTCCACCAATAAATACATCATCAGTTTTATCATTATTAATATCCATGAATATCGCAGAACCTACATATTGATTGGAGCCTGGTATTGACCATAGCAATTTGCCAGTTACACCGTCTAAAGCGATCACTGCAGAATCGCTATACACTTCTTCCTTTCCACCTGAACCAAGAACGATATCAGGAATACCATCATTATTCAAATCAGTTGTTCTTGCCGAAGAGTAGGTCCCGATATTCTCCAGATACACTGACCACGACGAAACTGGTTTGCGTTCAGTGCAGGAAAAAATAGTGGCTGTTATAAATATAAAGAGAAGTACTTTTTTGAATTGCATATATTGAAAGTTCAAGGTATTATTTTATTTTTATCGCATATAAAGAAGTAGGTGCTGTGCTGACAAGCTGGTTTTGAGAAGGCAAATTATTTAATGAACAGATCCTTACACTTTCTTTTGGCTGATGTTATTGTTGTGATGTAGCTGAGATGTACCATTAATAAACAATATTGGATTAGTTTTAAACTCATTACTTTGCATGTCAAACAAGAACTGGAAAAGATTGGTTTCTGTTGTTATTTCAAATTTTTTTCTCAACCTGTAACGGCTTATTTCAACCCCTCTTACCGAAATACTCATCAATCTTGCGATCTCCTTGCTGGAAAGATTCATACGGAGATATGCACAAAGTTTTAACTCATGTGGCTTCAGACTTGGATATTTTTCTTTCAGCTTAACAAGAAAATCACCATGCACTTTATCAAAATGAACAGAGAATTGTTCCCATTCTTCGTTCAGCTTTTCTTCTTCAGACAGTATACGTAATATCTTTTTTACTTCTGTCGGGTCGGCTTTTTCTTTTCCATTTTTATTCAAGTGCTGGAGCTCGTCTTTTATTTTTAAAAGAAATTCTTCTTTTTGTAAAAGATGCATAGCCGTAGATGCCAGCTCGGTATTCTTAAACTGAATTTCACCTTCCAATTTTTCATTTCTGAGCTTCACTACTTCTTTTTCTGACTTTTCCAATTCCAATTGATGCAGGTAAGCAGTACGTTTTTGCTCTTCAATATGCTTTTGTCTCTCCCGCAAGAGTTTTTTCTGCTGTTTTCTGTATAATAAATAAGCAAGTGTTATTATTAACACACCATAAGAAATGTAGGCAATAGTTGTCTGGTACCATGGCGGCAATACGGTAAAGGAATAACTGCTCACAGCGGATTCATTTCTTAAATTATTTCTTGCTTTTACTTTGAAAGTGTAAGAGCCTGCAGGCAGGTTGGTATAATCTTTTTCCGATTTCTTTGACCATTCTGACCAATCATTATCAAAACCTTCCAGGTAATAATTGTATTCAATATTGGATTGCTGCTCGAATAAAGGAGCAGAAAATTCAATATGAAATGAATTCCATTGATGACTTATCGATGGAATTATATTATTGGGCTGCACTTTATCTTCATTTACATTTCCAAAGTAGCCGCCAAAAAGTAGACTGTCTCTTTTTCCTCCTAATGCTTTTATCACTCTTATATACACATTAAGAGGGTGATTATTCTGCTTATATTTTTCAAAATTGATATGGTAAAAGCCTTTTTCACCACCCACAAAAATATTATTATCGTTTATAGGATAAATATGCTCAAAACCACTCATTATTTTTCCTTTTAATTCCGGTAAGTAAATAATGGATGGTTTCAACGTTGTAAAATCTACAACTCCAATATTTTTTTCCTGTATGAACCAAACGTTTCCGGCAGGATCTTCCTTTAAATACCTGACGCCTTTATCGCCAAAGATCTCTTTATAATAAGCAGACGATTCAAAAGAATCTGTGCGATTGTTGTATTCATATATTCCTTTTTCTGTTGCAATAACAACTTTGTTTTTTATTTTATAAACCTGGTTGTTCAATGAGGAAGGAAGGCCGTTGGCTGCGGTATATAATTTTACAGTGGCGGTTTTTGCTTCTGACAATTGATGAAGCAATTCTATTTTATAAACACCACGATAAGGGTGTGACACCCATATGGTATTATTATTATCAATGACCAGGTACCTCGAAGGTTCATTCAGATTTCCAACAGGCCCTTTGTCAATAAGTGTATTATCCTTTGACTCAAAAAGACGGACGCCGTGATAATTCCCTGCGACAATTATTGATTCCTGCTGGATATTCTGTAATGGTTGAAAAGTCCAGTAACCAGTGGTCTTTAAAACAGGCAATGCTGTGTTATTCTTTATCCTGAAAAACCCTTCATCCTTACCAGCAAGAAGGTTGTCATTTATAACTGATAAGCCCCATGTTTGCCCACCAACAATAAACTTGAAATCATTTTTTATATAGCTCAGATCTCTCACCTCGGATAAAGGCAATTGATAGATGCCATTCGATAAACCAAAATACAGATCATTATTATAAATAGCGACAGAATAGCCGGCTCCATCATTCATGATAGGCGGATTAATATGTTTGATCGCACTATTGAATGCAATAAAATCAACGCCGCTGTCAAGACCAAGCCAGATATTATGATTTTTATCACAGAAAAGACTCCTGACATTACTGTTTTGCAACCCTTCTTTTTTTGAAAAATTTTCTATCACAACTCCTTTTGAATTGATCAGGTAAAAGCCATTTGTGTAGGTGCCGACTATAAAATTCTCATCATCAATTTTAACAGCACTGGAAAATGTCTGGTATGGATCGACTGCCATACCGGATAATTTAAAAGGTAATAGTTTGCCGGCAGTCAATATATATAAGCCGCTTTCGTGAGTAGTGACAAGTGATGAATCTTTATTTAAACTGGTTACATCTGTAATGTCGCAGCCTGCAGGCAAAAGGGCATGTTCTATCAGCGGTTCCCAATTTCCGTTTTTAAAAACCAATAATCCCCTTAGCCGGTCTTGTGCGATAAGGCGATCATTATCTACCCCGAGATACATCCACGATGAAGAAGGGTGGAAGACGGTAATTTTATTGGCCTCATATTGAAAAATCTTGTTGTTTGATCTGAAGAAGATGCTTTCTCCATAACTGGCAATATCCCAGATATCGGCAAATGTTTTATCTGTTTCGGGTAAAAGGTTTTTTAAAGATGTATAAGTAAGCTTGCCTGTTTTATCCGGAGTAAAGTAGCCAATCTCATCCTGGCCGCCTATATAAATACGATTGTCTTTTCCAAATTCAATGGACCTCACAATTGTCTTATTGGCCAGCGGGTACAGTTTCCAATAAATACCATCAAAGCTTAATAAGCCTTCATTGTTGGCAAAATATATTCTTCCCTGAACGTCCTGCTTGATGTCCCAGTTCTGGGATCCGGCATTATACTGCTGTTTCTCAAAGCTGATTATCTCGCGTAATCCAATATAAGATTGTGCTGATAAAATGAAGGGAGAAACGAAGAGAAGTAGTGAAAAAAACGGTCGTAGTAGCATAATGGCAGTTTCTCCGAAAATAATGAAAGCAATTTAATAGCTAAATCAGGATCAGCAACATGGCCTGAAGGTAATATTTATCCCAGATGTAGTACAGATGTAGTGAAATAGTCACAAAAACAGGCAATTACAATAACGAAGTAGTAGTGATGTAGGTAAATATTTCCAATTGGATGAAGTCGCCATTACTTTTAATAGGTCGAAAAAACTGCTTATACCAACAAAAGTGTTTGCTTATGAAACTCAAAAGCCTACTACTAGGCGACTACTGTTGCCAGACCAAAACAACATTCAATCAGGATCTCCTCTTAATTACTTAATTCCCGACAGCCGTTATTCAAACAGCCTGAATTGACATTTACTTAAACTAACTGTTTTAAGCACTTCTAACTTTTAAATCATGAAACCACTAAAAAATCACTTCCCATTTTTATTATTTGTTCTCCTGTTATTAATAAATGGCTGTACGCCTGAACTCGATGCGGAATTGGGTGATAAGGCGAAGGCCTCCTTTAATATATCCCCGGTTTCCGGCAAAGTCAATACATATTTGCTGACAAGCACCTCCGAAAATGCTTTCGGTTATCAATGGAACAAAGGAAATGGCGCTTTTGTAAAGGGTAAACAAATTGATACTGCGTACTTTCCCTTAAAAGGCACATATACAGTTCAGTTGCGGGCTTTCGGACGAGGCGGCTATGATTCTGCTTCACAATCTGTGGTAATTACAGTCGACGACATACTTGCAAATCCCACTTTCCAAATGTTGACTGCTAAAACATGGAAGCTGAATCCTGATCCCACTGCAAATGCTATCATCGTGGGTACTGAAAGTAACCCTGCTCAGTATTATGGAGGTGGGCCACTTGCAGCATGTCAGACAGATGATACTTATAAATTCACAACTGCATTAAAATTGACATACAATGCAAATGGCTCCACATTTAACGGAGGTAACCTTGCGCCGAATTATACCTGCTCATCTGACAGGAGCTATACTGACCTGAACTTCACTTTTACACCAGGTACAACAGCAGGTGCGGGTATTGCCACCATTACACTACCAACGCCTGTTCCAACAAATTTCATTGGTGTCACAGATATTTCATCCAATAATTACAGGATAATATCTATATCGGCAAATGCGATGGTGCTACGTTCTGGTACAGCAACTGAGACCGTTCACCAATTCAAATTCATTGCACAGTAATCAAGTGAGCAACAAAAAAACTAAAAACTGCATTATGAAATTTAACATCCGACTTTTATTCAGCTTATTTTTTATACTGACATTTACTTGCCAGGCATGGAGCCAGAATAGCATTCGTGTAACAGGCAAAGTGACAAGGAAAAATACCGGTGAGCCATTAGCAGGAGCCACCGTAACAGTTAAGGGAACATCAACATCTACTATAACAGACGAAACCGGCGTTTTTGGAATTACAACGACACCAGGTTCAACATTGGTTGTTTCTTATACTGGTTTAACCTTAATGGAATCAGTAGTACCGGCAACAGGTGAAGTTAATTTCAGCATGGAAGAAGGAGCTACAGGTACACTTACCGATGTGGTAATAGTAGGATATGGTTCGCAGCGAAGAGCTAACGTTACCGGTGCTATTTCAACAATTAAAACAAAGGAATTAGTTCAATCACCGGTTGCTGATCTTAGTAATGCATTACAGGGTCGTGTGCCCGGTATTATCACTAAACAAACATCTGGTGAACCCGGAAGAGATGGTGCTAATATATATATAAGAGGTAACGCTACATTTGGCGCAACCATGGAACCTTTGTTTGTGGTGGATGGTATCGTAAGGTCTTTCCGTGATTTTTCCCAGCTTGATGCAAATGAAGTAGAATCCGTAAGTTTCCTGAAAGACGCTTCGTCTGCTGCCATCTTCGGAGTAAGAGGTGCTAATGGAGTAGTATTGGTAACTACTAAAAGAGGAAGAGCAGGGAAAATAGCTACTAACTATTCTTTTAACTATGGTTTGCAGGAAGTAACCAAGATGAACAATAACCTTGGTTCATATGAGTACGCTACTTTATTAAACGAAGCACTGTACAATGATGGACTACCTCTTGCTTATACAAATGCCGATATCGCGAAATTTCAATCTGGTGAGGACCCAACATTTTTTCCCAATACTAACTGGCAAAAATTAGTGCTTGGTGGTACTGCAGCTATGATGCAGCACAATCTTTCTTTTAGTGGAGGATCTGAAAAAGTAAAATATTTTGCTTCGTTAGGGTACCTTGACCAGGATGGACTTTATAAATCTTTAAATTATAAAAGATATAATGTTCGCCTAAATCTCGATCTGCAGGTAACAAATCTAACAAAAGTGTCAATTGACCTGGGAGGAAGATTAGAAAATAGAACAGCCCCCACCACCAGTATCTCAAGTATTTTCGAACATACACTGAGAAACCCGCCAACGATTCCCGCAGAGTATCCGGGTATTGGCTATGCGCAGGTAGGTTCTTATGTCAATACTTTAAGAGCTATCGATCCTGCCGCTGGATATGATAATTCAGAGAACAATACCATCCTTACCACGTTAAGTATTGATCAGCAGATCCCCTGGGTGAAAGGCTTGTCAGTGAAAGGTGTGTTTGCTTATGATAAAAGAATGAACTATTCAAAAAGATGGAATGATAATGTATATGTATATACAAAGAATCCAACTACCGGAAACTATGATCGCTCGACATATAACAACCCGAGTTTAAATGAAAGTTATTTTCAACAGTACCAGACAGAATTGCAAGCTCATATAAATTATTCTAATCGTTTTGGTAAGCATGGCGTATCTGCACTCGTTCTCTTCCTGCAACAGGAAAGACCACAAAATCAATTCGCCGCTGGCCGTTCAGGATATGAGTTTTCATTCTTTGATGTGCTGAGCCAGGGACCAGCTACAAATGCAGCAGGAACTATTACCGAAACTATTTCGGGAACAGAAGATAGGTTTGCACTTCGCAGCGCAGCGGCTCGTGTGAATTATGATTATGATAATAAATATATGTTCCAGGCAAGTCTTCGGGCAGATGAATCTGAAAACTTTGCACCCGATTACAGAAGAGGTTACTTCCCCGCATTTTCAGTTGGCTGGATCATAAGCAATGAAAATTTCATGGGTTTTTTAAAACCCCAACTTGATTACCTGAAATTAAAAGCCTCCTGGGGACAATTAGGTAGTGATGCTATTAATGCAAGGTTCCTCTATTTATCCAGGTATTCAACGGTGGCAAACAATTATGCTTTTGGCGGAACAACATATCCGGGTTTGAACCCTACTGCATCAAATCCAACTGTAAGCTGGGAAACTTCTACTAAAACAGACGTAGGTTTCGAAGCCCGTTTATTCAGAGGCAAGCTTGATGTTGAGTTTGATTATTTCTATGAAAAAAGAGCGGATATACTTGCAGTTCGCAGTGCACAGATACCATCTACGTATGGCGGGCCATTGCCAGCTGAAAATGTTGGTGAAGTAGAAAATAAAGGCATTGAAATTACGCTCGGTCATAACAACAGGATCAGCAATGATCTTACTTATAATATTAAAGCCAATTTAACCTTCGCCCGGAATAAAATAATCTATGCACCGGAAGGAGCAAACGTGCCAGAAGCTTTCAAAGTTACTGGTCGTTCTATTGGCTCTTATTTCGGATATAAAGCAACTGGCATCATCAAAGATTCAGCAACATATAATGCATATGGAAAAACAACTGCTTTTCCTATAGGATTGGGCGATATCATGTATGACGATATAAATAAGGATGGTAAAATAGATAATGGAGACAGGCAGTGGTTAAACACAGGCGCTATTCCTGAAATTGTATATGGTATTTCCGGCGGCGTTATTTATAAAGGATTTGAAGTTAATTTTCTTTTCCAGGGAGCAACAAATGTTTACCAGCAATTAACGCAGAACGCCGGTTTTGCATTCTTTAATGGTGGCAGGGTAACAGCCGAGTGGTTAGATCGTTGGACACCCGATCATCCTGATGCAAAATATCCTCGTGTTTCAACCAATGCAACTGCTACCACCAACAACTATCAAATACCCGGCGGTCCTGCTTATGGAGTGGGAGGAAACAGTTTCTGGATCGAAGACGCATCCTATCTCCGTTTGAAAAACGTAGAGATTGCCTATACATTCAAGTCATCTTTCTTATCAAAGATCGGTGCTAGCCAATTAAGAGTGTATGCAACAGGGCAAAACCTGGTAACATTTACCGAGCTGCATAATGTGGATCCTGAAAACACAAATGCAAGCGGATGGTATTACCCGGCACAGAGTGTATATAATTTCGGCATCAACATTCAATTCTAAAATTTATTTAAGAGTAAATAACATTTAATTAAAATATATGCTTACAGGAAAAATAAAATGGATGCCAGTTTTAATCATCCTCTCCGTGTTGACAAATTCTTGTAAAAAGAATTTGCTGGATGTTTATCCAAGCGATGCATTGTCTGATGCAACTGTCTTTACTGATATTGCTACCGCCAACAGGGTATTGACGAACATTTATGGTACCATGCCAAACGGTTATGCACGCAGGGATCAAAACCCCGGGGATGCTGGTTGGTCAAGGGGCATGAGTGCTTTTGCTATGGCAGAAGATGATGCCGAAGCAAATAACCTGGCTTCTTCAACACATGGTTTGAATGGTGGTATACTTCCAACAACATGGGCTTATGCGGAAGATATATGGGTGCAGAATTACGCTGTCATCCGCAAAGCAAATTCATTCATGGAGAAAATTGATGCTGTACCAGCAGACGCTGCAACAAAAAAACGTATGA
Source organism: Chitinophagaceae bacterium (assembly GCA_035764525.1). Classification (GTDB taxonomy): domain Bacteria; phylum Bacteroidota; class Bacteroidia; order Chitinophagales; family Chitinophagaceae; genus VBAS01. The sequence goes on from DASTZB010000131.1 coordinate 9,046, forward strand.
AAGCAGAAGCAAGATTTCTCCGTGCTTTTTGTTATGAAGAGCTTATCAAATGTTTTGGTGGAGTTCCTTTAATGCTTACCGCCGGTTTACCGGAGGAATCAATCATTCCCCGTAATACATACGAGCAATGTGTAACACAGATCATAAACGATTGTGATGCTGCAGCAGCCGATCTTCCGGTTGTAATGCCACCAGCTGATCTTGGTCGTGCTACTAAAGTAGCCGCATTAGCATTAAAATCGAGAGTGCTTTTATATTTTGCAAGTCCTTTGAATAATGCAAACAATGCAACGTCAC